>NZ_JAIPME010000002.1:1955000-2183492 GCF_019957155.1 Anaerococcus murdochii
TTGCATCTTTGTTTTTACCTGATGAGTATCCTATTATTTCACGGCTGTTTAAGTCTATTATTAAACATATATAATTCCATGTTTTTCCTACTCTTACATATGTTAGGTCGCTTACTATTGCTTCTAATAGTCTCTATTGTCAAATTATCTATTTAAAAGGTTAGGGATGTCTTCTTCGTTGCATTTGGATCTTATTACTTTATATTGTGCTACTGTATAGTTTGAGACTAGGCCATTTTTCTTCATTATTCGGCCTATTTTTCTTCTCGATATTTTATATCCAATTTTCCCTAGTTCTTTTTTTATTTTGCGTGTTCCATAGTTGTTTCTACTTCTTCTGAATATTTCTTTTATTTCTTCTATTTGTTTTTCATCTTCATATAATTTCACATCTTTTTCTTTGTTCAAATGATAATAGACTAAACTTCTTGTGACCCCAAGTAGTCTACACATTGCACTAATGCTATATTTATCTCGGTTCGAGATAATGAGGTCTATTTTTTGCCTAACAGTAGTGCAGCTTGCTTTAAAATATCATTCTCCATTTCAACCTGTTTCAATTTTTTACGAAGTCTGATTATCTCTTTTTGTTTCGCATCCACATTATCAAAATGGTTACTCTAAGCAGCACACCAACTATTTATTTTTTGAGTTTTAAACTTTGGTAGAAGTCTTGAACTCTTTATATTTACATAACTATTTGCCTGTATCACTATTATAACACGAAACCCTGCACAATGATCTAAAATTTTCAATTCTAACAAGTCTTTTTCAGTATTTTTAACTTCATAAAAACCTCTTTGGCAATAATGCCTAATTCTTCTTTAGTTGTTAAAATTTTTTATTTTACCATCATCGTTCCCCTGATTTTCAATTAATCTTCTTAGGTTATATAAGAAGTACATATCTTTTTAATCTTAAAGTTTTTAAGTCTTAATTTTAAAATTTTCAATCTTAGATATTATTTAAATCATTCCAAAATGCTCTAAAGCATCTTCGATTGCTTTTTCTTTTTCTTCTGGGCAATTTGGCACTCTTTGATTTTCTTTCTTACTAAAATTATAATTTTCTCTCTCTATTAGACCATGTTTCCTTTTTATTTGTGCAATATATAGGCTTGAAACTTTTAGTCCGTATTTATCTAACACATACTTTTTAATTTCTCCATAAGTTGCGTCTTTTGAAAAGTCAATTTCAGATAATTCATCTTCCCCTATTTCTATATCTAAATGATGTTCTGTATTTAGTTTGGACAACAGAGCTACAGTCTCGACATGCGTTGTCTTTTGCTTGGGAACATAATTTTTTATCCTCGTCATTCTTGTAGGAGCACAATTTATTAATGTCATTGTCTTTGGCATTTTTTCTTTTATCTTTAAAGTTATTAGAATCTTGACTATCTTTAACTCCTGTTTTGAAATAGAATGTTAAGTCATATGGATGAACTGTTCCGTCTTTGTCAATTCTACCCACCACGACTTTATCAACTATGCTTTCAAATACTGTTCTATTAAATCCCTCTATAATTTCTTTGTTTTCTAAGACCTTTTTAAATTGCTTTAGTCTTTCTTTAATAGAATTTTCATCTTTTATTGTTAGCTCTAGGGTTTTCTTTTCATCAAGTAATTCTTCTTTTTGTTTTGTAAGTTTTTTATACTTTTTAGTATAAACTTCTTCATCTATACTGTCTTCCAGATGAAGGTCAAATAACTTTCTTTCTTGACTAATGATTCTGTTTAATTGGTTTTCTATCTTCTTCAAATCTTTGACTAAAGTATTATCATTTATTTCTTCTTCTACAATTTTTAAAAAATCATCTATTACTGTTGAATCTGCATGGCATAATTGCCTATAGCTTTCAACAAATGCTTTTTCTATTGCTGCTTCTTGTATTCCTTTTGAATGAGGGCAATATTTTTTACCTTTTTTTGTTGACTTTACACATTGCCAGTTAATTTTTTTATAAATTGAACTAGTGTGCCATGTTCTTCTTGAAAGTATTTCACCACAAAATCCACATTCCAGCATACTTGAAAAAGCGTATTGTCTTGATAGTTTTTCTCTCTTCCTATCCTTGTTAGCAATGGTGTTTCTATTCTGTGCTCTCCTGAGTCTAATCTCCTGTGCCTTTTCAAAGTCTTCTCTTGATATAATTGGCTCGTGATGATTTTCAATATGATATTTATCAGATTCACCAAAGTTTGCTAGTCTTCTTTTTGTTATGGGATCAACTGTGAAGGTCTTTCCCATTAGTATATCTCCAATATACTTTTCATTTTTAATTATTCCTAACACTGTAGTATCAGACCATTTTGTTTTACCTCTCGGGGTGAGATATCCTTGCTCTTCTAGTTCCCTGCCAATGACCGAGCCACCATTGCCCTCTAAATATCTTTTAAAGATGTATCTGACAATTTTGGCTTCTTCTTCATTTATAGAGATACTTTTTGTTGTAGGGTCATAGTCGTATCCAAGACAACCTTGAAAACCAATAAGTTCCCCTTTTTCCATTTTCATTTTCAGTCCTTTTTTCACATGGGCTGAGGTATTTTCTACTTCTTGTTGAGCTACTGAACTTAATATTGTTAATAATAGCTCTCCATCCATTGTCAAAGTATCTATATTTTCTTCTTCAAATACTACACCAACATTGTTTTCCTTTAGCAGTCTTACATATTTCGAAGTATCTAATGTATTTCTTGCAAATCTTGATATAGATTTAGTAATTATCATGTCTATATCTCCATTTTGGCAATCACTTATTAGCCTCATGAAATCTGCTCTTTTAGTAGCAGTTGTTCCTGTGGTTGCTTCATCTGCATATATACCAGCCAGAGTCCAGTTCTTATTATTTTTTATTAGATTTGTATAATAATCAACTTGCGATTTATATGATTCAAGTTGGTCTTTACTATCAGTGCTAACTCGACAATATGCTGCAACTCGTTTTAAATCTAAATGTAGTGCATTTCTATTCTTGCTCCTGTATTTGAAGCTTTTATTACTTATACTTTAGTATTCATCTTACATCCTTCCCATTTTGTGTCTTTCTACAGTATTATTTTATCACAAGCTTAATTACTTTCTATTCATCTTTTTATAATCATTTTCTAACCTGTTCTTAATTTTTGTATATTCCTTATCATTAATTAATTTAAGATCATAAAGTCTACATAACATAGCAACTCTCATACTATAAATCTTTATTGCTTGCATTTTAACCTCCTATGTAAGTTTTTTTTTACCTTGATAAGTGGATTAAATTTAAAATATACTAATCTCACATAAGCAATTTCAAGAATCTTCACACTTCAAAGTATTTTGATTTTTATAAAAAGATGACAAAATACCCCTCACCTTATATAGTGAAATTTGCCCTCTTTGGTAACCAGAATTTTTATTTTTTTATAGTATTTTTGAGTTTTAATGATTAATTGAATATAAAAAATGAGGACCTATGCTATTAGGCATAAATCCTCAAAAATAAAAAATATTATAAAGTTTATATTATGAAGTATTCTAAAAAATACTATTCATAACTTCTCGTTTTTCTTGCGTTTTTATCATATATCCCTCTTGCAATTTACTAATGTATGCATTTTCACAAATACGTGAAATCAATCACTTTATCACAAACTGACTCTAAAAACTCAACATCATGGGATATTATTAAAATCAACTTATCTTCTTCTTTTACTTTCTTTATGTTTTTAGCTACTATTTTCATATTTCTATAGTCCAATCCACTAGTTGGTTCATCAAAAAATAGAATTTTCTTGTCTGATAGTAAAGCTGATAAGATAATTACTCTCTGTTTTTGTCCTCCTGACAAGGTGTGAGGATTCCTATCACTGATATTTTTCAACTCCATATCTTTTAACCAAGTATCTAAAGCATTATCATCTTTAATATTTGATGTTAATACTATTTCATCTTTAACGCTGTCCGTGAATAACTGACAGTTCACTTCCTGCATAATAAGCAGGCTCTCATTTAGCCTACTTTTTATATTTAAATTCTCATCATCTTTTAAAATTTTACCTTTATTTTCTTTGTATAAGCCACATATAATTTTTGCTAATGTAGACTTCCCAATTCCATTTTCTCCAACAATTCCAATAATATTCCCATAAAAAAATTTAAGATCCTCAATGGACAAAATTATTTTGGTATTTCTTTTGAATATTAGATTTTTTAACTCTAATAAAGTCCCTTTATTTGAAGTTTCAAAATCATCAAATCTTTCAATAGCTTTATAATCAGAATGCCTAAGTCCTGTTCTCATTCGTTCATCTTCACTTAGATTTTCAATTTCGTCCATACTATATTCTCTGATGATTTTTCCATCCTCTAAGTATATTGCTCTATCAACAATGTCTTTTAAATACCACAACCTGTGTTCTGCAATAATAATAGTTTTTCCTAAAGATTTAAGCTTTTTTATTGTAAGCGATAGTTCTTTCATTGACTTTTTGTCTAAGCTTGAAGATGGTTCATCAAGAATAAATATCTCAGGGTTTAATGCGTAAATGCTTGCTATAGCAATCTTCTGCTTTTCTCCTCCAGAAAGATTGAATATATTTTTATTCATCAAGTTTTCAAGATGAAGCTCTTTTTCAACTTCTTCAATCCTTTTGTTAATTACTCCTTTTTCTATTCCATAATTTTCTAAACCAAAAGCGATTTCATCGGTTGTATTGGTTGTATAAAATTGTGTTTTAGGATTTTGAAAAACCGAGCCTACATTATTAGATAATTTATAAATTGGTGTGGTAAATGTATTCATACCATTGACCATAACACTGCCAGAAATTTCCCCATCATAAAACTCAGGTATTATACCGTTCATAAGCTTTAATAGAGTCGACTTTCCGCAACCGCTCCTACCACATAGAAGAATGCATTCCCCTTTTTTGATTTTCAAATTTATATCTTTTAATGAGTAATCAGATCCTCCCTTATACTTAAAACTTAATTCTCTAATTTCAATCATAAGTCCCACCCTGATACTTTCATAAATATTACTATTGATAAAATTAAAATCATAAGAATTAGAACACCAATATCATTTTTTCTAAACTTAATTAGGTGTCTACTTGTTTTGTTAACAGGAGCATCGAGTCCCCTTATAATGGCTGATTGAGAGAGCTCATCCCCAATTTCTATCACACTTACGAACAATGGCACAAAAAAATATTCCATAATTAATGTTGGTCTTCTTGTTAAATTGATTAAGTTAAAATTAATTCCTCGAGTTTTCATCGCCATATTTATATGACTCCATTCGTCTTTAATAGTAGGCAAACATCTAAATATTACAGAAATCATTATGAGCGTGTCTTTTGAAAGTTTTAATTTTTGTAAAGTTGCCACTGCACTGGAAACAGATGTGGAATTTAAAATCCATTTACCCACGATAATACATGGCAGAAATTTTCTTCCAATTGCTAAGATAAATAAAATTAAATTCAAAAGAAAATTCATACTAAAATAGGCTAAAGATTTTTCCAATACTACACTTATTACAAAAAATAAAATATACCTTATAGCGGATTTTTTATAACCATCGCTAATAATGATGACAAGGAAAAATAATGTAATAAGGCTTTGATAGATCCAATCAACCCCTAAAAAAATTAAAATATTTGCACCTATAAGCAAAATAAGTTTTGTTCTGAGGTCATATTTTGACCCCAGAACAAACTTTGAATTTTCCATTATAAAACTCCTGCGGATTCCAACTTTTTATTTAGTATTTTCTTTGTAAAATAAGAACCAATCAAAGAGAATATAAATGTTCCAATAATCATTACTGGTAACATCCATATTGGTGTCCATGCTCTTACTGTGTTACAAAAGCTTTGATCTAATTTACCTTTTATTAAACTTTCAAAAAATGCTTCTCTCATAACCCAAATTGGTAAGAATCCTCCAAATAAGTTTAGAGAAAAAAACATATGACTAATTGTATTTTTCTTAAAGTCTGTATAATTTCCACCTTTTGCTATCAACATAGCAATTATTCCGGCAGGCACTGCCACTAATGGTGCAATTGGAATATGTCCAGTTGCAACTAATAAAATACTTGGTAAAGTAGCTGCGATTACAATAGCAGTAGCTGACTTTGTCTTTGCAAGAAGCATATGATAGGTTGGTGCAGCAAATAGTGCTACAAGCATAGGCATTAGTAAAAATAAAACAGGGACTGGCATAGATATTGCCCCAATGACTGCATATGTTACAAAGTAAAGTGCAATCAAAACACCGGCTGTAACTGCATTTTTTGATGATTTCTTTTGTGTTTTCATAAATTTCCTCCTTTAAAATTGATTGTTACTGTACAATCTTCCATTCTTTAGACTTTTCTTGATAATTCCATAAGTCTTTATATAGTCCTTCATTTTTAATAAGTTCTTCATGCTTCCCAACTTCCTCTACCTTTCCTTTGTTTAAAACAACAATTTTATCAGCTCCCATTACGCTCCTTAATTTATGAGCTACAACCACAACTGTTTTATTTTTAATTAAATTTGATATTGCTTCTTGTATAATAAGTTCATTTTCAGGATCAAGCGAAGATGTTGCTTCATCAAGTAGTATTATTGGGGCGTTTTTTAATATTGCTCTCGCTATTGATATTCTTTGTTTCTCACCTCCAGACAGAGTCGCACCTCCTTGTCCAATCATAGTGTCAAATCCATCATCTTTATTGACTATAAAGTCATAAGCTCCTGCCATTTTTGCAGCATTCATAATTTCATCTTTACTTGCATCTTCATTTCCAAATTTTATATTGTTATAAATTGTGTCTTTAAAAAGATACACATCTTGAAAAACAACAGAAAATTTATCCATTAATTTATCAGGGTCGGCTGTTAGCAAATCTACTCCACCAATTTTAATTGTCCCTTCATTAGGATCATAAAATCTGGAAATTAATTTAATTAGTGTAGATTTTCCAGAGCCAGAGTAACCAACAAAAGCAGTTAATTCGTTTTCATTAATATCTAATGAAACATTATCGATAACCTTAGATTCCTTGTAAGAAAATGAAACATCACAGATTTCAATTTTGTTACTATCGTTTAAATCGCAATTTCCTGACATAGGTTTAGCCTTAAGTAAGTTAATGATTCTCTCTCCTGAAACTGATGCCATTTGTAGACCTGTATAATTTACAAGTGCAAGCTCCAAGGGATCAAAAATCCTTGTGCCTACAAATAAGAACATTAAAAATGTATCAATTTCCAAAGATCCATTTATAAATAAATAGGAACCAACTAAACTCATCAAAGGAAGTCCTATTCTTAAAATCATACTTGCTATAGTAGTTAATGAACCAACCCCTTTCTCACTCTTAATATTTGCATTTCTTGAGTTATCTATATCTTCTTCAAGCTTTGTTAATGTATCATCTAAGCTGTTATAAGCTTTTAGAGTCTTAATAGCATCCAAATATTCATTTATATCTTCTTCCTCTTTTATCCTAATTTTCTTTGTTTTCAAATAAATTTTTTTCTGAAAGTTTTGCATGAGTGTAAGAAGTAGAACAGAAATAGGTAGTCCTATAAGTGTTGCTATTCCCATTTTTACATTAATTATCAAAAATAATATTGAGCAAAGAACCGCTACACATATGCCACTGAAAAATTGAGGTAATTGATGCGTTACTGCCGTTTCAACTTTGAAAAAATCATTCATTAATGTATCTAAGATCTCCGCTGAACTTTTCCCTGAAATATAACCTATTGGCAATTTTCTTATGTGGTCTGCAAGCTCTATTCTTCCATCTGCACTTGTCTTGTATCCAAGTTCATAGGTATATTTTGTGGCTAAATTTTCCAATAAGAATGTTATTAGGAAAAATACTGCCATTATCCCAAAATACTTCCATAAAAGTCTCGTATCTATACTATCTGAACCTCTATTTAAAAATAGTGTTTCTACAATTTTCGCCAAAGCAATAAATGGTATAAGGTTGGAAATAGATGCCAAAACATTTAAAATAATTGATTTTCTTATATTATTCATCTTTCCTAATGTAATATTTCTTATCATTCATTCTCACTCCCTTCTATATCCATTTGCCAAATATTTGTCTTCTTATAAATATCAAAGAGTCGCTTATATATTCCATCTGCAAGGATTAAATCTTCATGCTTACCTCTTTCTGCAATTTTTCCATCAGATATTACTAATATTTGATTTGCATGTTCTATGGTATTTAACCTATGAGCAATCATGATAACCGTCTTATCCTTAACCAATTCAGATAAAGCTTCCTGCATAAGATATTCATTTTCAGAGTCTGCAAAACTTGTTGCCTCGTCTAATACTAATATTGTTGCATCCTTTAAAATCGCTCTTGCTACTGCAATACGTTGTTTCTCTCCGCCGGATAAATAAGTTCCTTTATCCAAAACAGTATTGTATCCATTAGGAAGTTTTTTAATAAAATCATAACATCTTGCTTTTTTACAAGCTTTTATGACATCTTCTTTTGTAGAACCTGTCTTTGCCATAGCAATATTATTGAAGACTGTATCTGTAATAAGATCACTGTCTTGAAAAACAAATGCTATCTTGTCCATTAAGGCGTTTATCGGAATATTTTTTATATTAACTCCACCAATTTTAATAGAGCCTTCTGAAGGATCATAAAATCTGGGTATTAAAGTTCCAACGGTAGATTTGCCTGCTCCCGAATAGCCAACTAATGCTGTAACTTCTCCTTGTTTGGCGCAGAAGCTTATATTCTTTAAAACCTCTTCATCTCCATAAGAAAAGCTTACATTCTCGAATTCAAGATCATGACCTTTTATCTCTTCCTCGCTATTTTCAATTGCCAATTCTTTTTGATCTATAATTTCGTAGATTCTCAAAACAACTTCATTTAGTAAATTCATTCCTTCTGCAAAATCTCTAAGTTTTAATGCAGGTACGCTAATGGCAGGTGCAAGAATCAAATAGAAAATAAAAACTGTAGCAAAATCCAAGTTATTATTTCGTGACATTAAAAGTATTCCTACTGGAACTATGAATGTAGCAACAGATAAAATAAACATTCTAAATGAAACAAATCCCGGTCTTATCATTGATGTCATCGAACTTGTAAAGTCTCTATATTCTCCTACTGACTTTGAAAAAGTTTTAAATGATTTTGCTCCTGTTCCAAATATTTTCACTTCCGGCATACCTTTAACGTATTCAGTAGTTGCTGAATTAATTTGATCCAAAATCGCAAAGTTCTTCTCAAGTCCACCCGACTTTATAATCTTTGCCATGATTGCAATCTGAATTCCTAAACCAACAAATATAATTAACAAAGTCGTAAGACCTAATATTAAATTTATCTTTAACATAACAATTATCATTGCTAAAATTAGTGCTAAAGTTGAAATTAGATTTGGTAATTGATGAGAAAAATAACCCTCAATTTGATTCATGTCCGATCCTAATACTTGCCTTATTTTTGACTTGTTGTCTCCGGTAAAAAATCCTAAAGGAAGATTCCCAATATGAAATAATATCTTCTTTTTTAAGTTAGCTATTAAAACATAAGAAAACTTATGGCATAAAATACTGCCAATGTAAGTTAAGCAATATGACAATACCACTGCTGCAAGTCCATAGATACAGAACTGTATTGTACTTTGTTCTAATTTTCCATATAAAAATAGAGATTTTATGACTTTGTATATCACCAAAATTGGACAAATACTTAATAGCATCCCAAGACTAACAAATAATATTCCTCCTACAAGTTGTCCTTTTTTTATTTCACTGTAGGAAATAATATCTTTGATAGATTTCTTCTTTTTCATCTAAAACATACCTCCTTACCGAACGAGTTCGTTCATTTGCCTTAAAACTAATACAAGGAAAACACCATTGATGTTTCCCTTGTAAAATACTTATATTTTATTTTTCTCTAATGAGGTCTTTGAAATAGTTCGCTTATTATTCCAAAGGCTTCACTTGAATTTGTTTTGTTTTCTCCCTTAATAATATAGTCATTATATATTGTTCCAACAGCTCCGTATAAAATAAAGGCAGCGAAACTTCTCACATTTTCTCTATTTATTCCCATATTATTTTCTATTTTTTTATTTTCAATTCCTTCAATTATAAACTCTGAATAGACATCTATAAATTTTCCAATGTAATGAATTAATTCCCATAGCCTGTAAGAGTTATCTGTAATTGAATTCTCTTTCGAAAAATTATATCTTGTTGTAAATTGACCGATATCTTTTACTATGAGTTCTCTTACAATTTTTATTCTTTCTTCGTAATCCATTTCCTTATTTTGAAGTATATCCAACTTATTTTTTAGTTTTTCTTCAAAATATGTTTCCATACACGCCAAGAAAATATCTTCTTTTGATTTGAAATAATAATAAAACATTCCCGGCGCTCCGTTAACTTCCGCGAGAATATCTCGCACAGAAACTTTCTCATATCCATCCTTTTCAAAAAGTCTTGATGCTATATTTATAAGCTCCTGTTTTCTTTCTTCTGGATCCTTTACATTTCTCTTTGCCAAAACCTCACCACCTATTGACCGACACTCGTTCTATTAATATAGATTATCATTTTCTTATACTTTTGTCAATAGTGCCCTGAAATTATATTCTGAGTATGGTATAATTTTATTTACTATAAATAAGCACGCTTAACGCTTATAGTCTTAATTACACAATAACAGGGTCTGTAAATAATTTTGTGTATCAACCTAAATCCTGTTTAAAGGGTAATGGTTGATACATTTTTTATGCTTCAATCATCATTGGTGTAGCTACAACTTTTTGTACATCAACATTTTTATCTTCTAGATTATCTTCAAAATTCCCATATTGATTTAGGAACGAAAAAAAGAGCAAGTGGTTTTTCTTGTCCACCTGCTCTAAATATTTTTCATGTTCAGGGACTTTAAATATTTCTTCCTATCAATTATTTAATTTCCATGATTCCGCCTTAGCTTTTGCATTTATAAGGTCAGAATAAAGTCTATTATTTTTAATCAGTTCTTCATGATTACCACGTTCTACTATTTCTCCAACTTTTAAGACTAAAATCTGGTCAGCATTTCTAATTGTCTTTAGTCTATGAGCAATCATTATTACTGTCTTATTTTTTGTTAATGATTCTATTGCTTCTTTAAGCTTATCTTCATTTTCCGGGTCTATATTTGCTGTTGCTTCATCAAAGATTATGATATCCGCATCTTTTAGCATGGCTCTGGCTATGGAGATTCTTTGTTTTTCTCCACCAGATAGGCTTGCTCCACCTTCCCCAATAATAGTGTCATATCCATCTGGTAAAGCTTCTATAAATTCATGACATCTTGCTTTTTTAGCAGCTTGAACTACTTCTTCATGGCTTGAGTTTTGTTTTCCAAATTTTATATTATTTTCAATTGTATCTTCAAATAGATATACATCTTGAAATACCATGGAAATTGAATTCATAAGGTTTTCTATCTTATAGTCCTTAATATTCTTTCCACCTATTAAAATTTCTCCAGAATTTACATCCCAAAATCTTGCTATTAGATTACAAAATGTTGTTTTACCAGATCCAGATGGGCCGACAATGGCAGTCATAGTATTTTCTTTTATCTCTGCTGATACATTTTTTAAAATTGGTCTATCATCATAAGAAAAGCTGACATTTTTAAATACAATATCATGATTTTTTATTGGCTCTGTAATACTTCCTTCTTTCATATCTTCCATATCATTTACATAAGAATAATAATCTATTGCATTCTCAACCATTCTTAGCATAGCCATAGCAGAGCCAGATGTTATAAGCCCATCAAATATTACAAAACTTGCTATAAGTATCATAATAGTATTGACTATTTGACTGTTTTCAACAAAATATAAGTTTATTGATATAAATAACATCAAACAAATTGTTATAGCTATTATTATTTTAGCTAATAAACTATATGGCATTATAGTTTTTTCTAAATCAAAAGAATATTTACTTGCACCATCAAAGCTTTTATCAAGTTTTTTATTATTACTTCCTCGTAGATTATATGATTTTATAATTTGCATTCCTTGCAATGTTGATAAGACTTCTTTGGTAAGTGATACCTGAATCTCATGAATCTTATCTGCATTTTTACTTGACCTTTTTTGCATACGAGCAATAATCATTAAAAATACAATAGAACCAACTATTGCTACAATACCTACCTTATAAGAGAACAAAAATAAGGATAAGATAAAAACAATAGCATTAAGCATGCCACCGAAAACCATAATACACAAAGTTGGAACCCAAGTCTCTACATTATCTAAGTTAGTAGTCGCAATAGTTGTTAAATTTCCTAAACTTAAACTTGAGAAGAATCCCATGGGAACTTTTTTTATTTTTTCACCTAATTCAATTCTCTTGTGTCCAGCCATAAAATATCCGGCATGTGTTTGTTTGAGCATAGAGGAATTTTTTGAAATAATTACTCCGGCTATACTAATTAATAAAAATAAACTTGATATTCCTATTGTTTTAAAGCTTATATCCTTGTTTACTATCCCAAAAATCGCATAATAAATGGCTGCAAATTGTAGAGCATTAAAAATAGAACCGAAAAAATTAGCAAAGATTGATTTTTTTAGATACACTTGTTCTTCAATAGAAAAATTCCATATTTTTTTAAAAACACTAAGCATTTTCTTCTCCTTTCAAGGCAGTTTCCCAAAGATTGTGATAATCTTTTGATTCCTTCAAAAGCTCTTCATGACTTCCTTTACATGCAAGTTCTCCATTTTTAATTACAAATATATTATCTACATCTGTTATTGTCTTTAAACGATGGGCAATTATAATTAGAGTTTTCCCTTTGACAAGCTCTGATATTGCATCTTGAATCAAGGCTTCATTTTCAGGATCTATATAGGAAGATGCTTCATCTAAAATAACTATTGGAGCATTCTTTATCATAGCTCTTGCAATTGATATTCTTTGCCTTTCTCCTCCAGACAAATGTTTACCAGCTTCTCCTACTCTTGTATCATATCCATCTGACAACTTCATTATAAAATCATGGCAGGCTGCTTTCTTACATACTTCAATTATTTCCTCATCACTAGCATTTTTATTTCCTATTCTGATGTTATCTTTAATTGACATATCAAAAAGAAAATTATCTTGTGCTACATAGGAAATAATAGTAGATAGCTTTTCAAGGGACATATCTTTAATATTTACATTTCCTATACTTATAGAACCACTATCTACGTCCCAAAATCCTGAAATTAGTTTTGCAATAGTCGACTTTCCCGAACCCGATTCGCCTACTAAAGCATTCACACTTCCTTCTTCTATATTTATATTTATATTATTTAGTACTTGCTTATCTTTTTCATAAGAAAAATCTACGTTTTTAATCTCTATATTATAATTTTTTATATCCAGATTTGCATTTTTATGAGATAATTCTCTCGCAGAAAGTATATTTTTAATCTCTTCGAAAATAGTTGACATTCTTCCAATATCATCTTCAAAAGTCATTACTCTCATAATATTTTGGATAGTCCCAAAAGAAAGGATTATCAATGTTAAAAATACACCACCATCTAGTGAACCATTCATACAGAAATATAAACCAAATGGTATAATTGTCAAAATACCAACTGGAGCAATAGACATACTTATCGCATAGTCTCTTGTATTTTCTCCCATCCAATCATAATAGTAATTTGCCTTTTTATACACATTGTCCCTGTATTTTCTATAAGATTTTTCGCCTTGATTAAATGTTTTAATAACCTCTATTCCATTTATATATTCAACCACGGAATTATTCATATCTTGGCCAATTTTAACTGCTTGTGGAAACTTTACCTTCATTCTTTTCATCGGCCCTGTCATAAAAAATCCACCAATAACTAATGGAATTAAAGATATTAAACTTAGTCTATAATCTAAAATTAACATGTAAACAAATAATATTATAGGTCCTACTAAATTAGCTGTCATCTCAGGTATCATATGAGCCAATGTTGTTTCAGTATTATCAACTTGATTTACAATTATGTCTTTCAACTTACCAGTGGACTCATTCAATATATCTCCTAATGGCATATTAAATAATTTTTCCATAAGGCTTTTTCTTATATCTCGTATTATTTGATAGGCTGTTTTATGAGAAATCATTGTTGACAAAAACATAAACACTTCTTTGATTATAAGACATGAAAGTATCAAGAAAATTTTATTTATATAGTAATAAAAATCTTGGCTACCATCAATTAATGATATAATCATCTTACTTAGAATAATATATACAAAAAGATTTGAAATTACTCCAAGTATTGCAAACAAGACAGAAATAAAATATGGTGCTTTATTTCTCTTAATGTATTTTTTTAATAGATCCATAAATTTAACTCCTTTCGTCATCTTTTTTCATAACATTTGTAAAATAAGTCTCTATCATTTCAGTTAGATATTTCTTATTTTTTACAAAATTCTCACGTGCATTCAAAATTTCGCAAGCCATCAATCCAGAATTCATAATATTAATCATAAATTCAAATGTTTCATCAGAAGGTAACTCATTAAACAAAGTAGAAAACAATTCTTTAAATACTTGTATGGACTCTTTTTTTATTTTCACATATAGTTTTTTCAAATCATCATTTTCTTTTAACTCACATAAAAACATAACATAAAGCTTTACATAATCATTATCTGCAAGTATCTTGTCTATAATCATTCTTGAAAACAACTGTGGACTTAATATTAATCCTTCATCATAACTTGATTTTTGAACAATATCTTTTCTATTTAAATTACCTTCCATCATAATGTCGTATAAGATTTCATGCGTAGAACCATAATGATGATACAAGCCACCTCTAGAAAGCCCAGTAGCTTCCATAATGTCATTCATAACTGTATTTCTAAATCCCTTATCCAAAAAGACTTTAATAGCTGCTTGTCTAATCTGCTTTTTTCTTTCATCAGCTTCCATTTTCATTTCATAAATAACCTCCAAACCGACACTCTTGTCGGTATTATTGTATCAGAACTGATAATCATTGTCAATAGCTTCGCTTATACTTCTTTATTAATTTTTTTAAATGCGGTATAATTAATAAAACCTAATAAACGCTTAACGCTTATAACTTTAATAGACCAACTAAGGAAGTCAATAGTTATTTTAAAAATTTTTTTGAAAAATTTTTAAGTCACAAAACTTAAAAATGTGCATAGCAAATAAGCCTCATACACTTTCATTTTTTGAGGCAACACTTTTAAAAGTTTATGCGACTAACTTACTCTTTTCTCGAATTAGTTTTTGATGTTCTTCGGGTGTTCTTAATTCAAATGATTTTTGGTTTCTGAGAACAGCAAAAATAATTTGAACCATCTTTCGCATAATTGCACACATTACAACTTTGTATGGTTTTTCAGCTATCTTCTTTTCAAAATAAGCACGCATAACAGGATTTAAATACTCTCGGTTGCGATTTGGATACACATTAGATTTAGCCAGCATATGGAGAATTGAGCGAACATGAGGTGATCCTCTTTTAGAGATTTTATTGTTTTTCCTATTGTATGTTCCACTTTGAGTTACTCCTGGATCCAATCCAAAGAAGGCAACTAATTCTTTCGGTTTCGAGAAATTGGATATATCTCCAAGCTCTGATAAAACAACATATGCTGTATACTCTCCAACTCCTGGAATACTTTGTAAAAGCACTATTTCTTTATGAAACTTTTCATCTAAAAGAGATAGTCTTTTGATTTCATCATCGATTGCTTTCAAAGCTTCCTGTAAACTGAAAATAACCCTTACAGTTGTTTGAATAAGTACTGCTGAACTAAGGCTTACTATACAAACTTCAATAGATTTTTCAGCAGCTTTCAATAGTTTTTCATATTTTACTTCGGCATAGGAGCTGCTTTTATGTGAATTTTCTTTTATCAGTTGAATAATATCTTGCTTATTTTCAGGAGATAATACTTCCTGTATAGTAGGATATTTTTCAAGCAAAGACAAAGGTGTTTTCCCTTGCAAATCCGTAAATACTTTCTTGAAATCTGGAAAGGAAATATCTAAAAAAGCGATTAATCGGTTGATGTGTTCCACAATTTCATCCGTCAATCCTTTATGCTGTCTGCAAAGCTTTTTGATACTGTTAACGGTATCTGAGTGTGTAATTGTTTCGTTGTAATTCTTAATACGATATAGCAACGCTATATTATATGCATCTGTTTTATCTGATTTAATTTTTCGGATATTGATATTTTTCAATGCTCCACTTTGAATCGGATTAATTACAATGACTTCGTAATTATGCTTACGGAAAAAATTAGCTAAAATTTGATGATAGTGTGCAGTAGCTTCCATGATAATTACTGCTGTGTCTTTGTACTCATCTTCTACCTTTTCAAGTACATAGATGAGCGACTTCATACCAGTAATATCATTAGAAATTTTAAGTCTTTTGATGATGTCATTATTAGGTGATAGAATACAGATATCACTGAAAGCTTTACTCACATCAATTCCTACAACAATTTTTTCTGACATAATATACCTCCTATAATTTGGGATGCCCTGTTAATCCAAAACCACAACAGGCTCACGAGTTATACAGGTAATCAATAAATGAACCTAACCAACCGAAAAGATGAAAGGCAATGGAATGAGGGTGGAGTCTACCAAATGAGTAATTCCTAAATTGGAAACCCAGCAAGCACATAAAACAATCCCATTTCATCCCTAATATCTATAATTTTATCATAGATGATTAGGTTCATTTTTAAGAACTATGCTTAAAGCTGTTCTTATACTATTAGTATATGAGCAAGCACAGTAAGTGAATACTCACTTACGAAAAATTGATGAAGCAGAACCTTTATGGACTGCTTCTTTTTTTATCAATTTTACCTTGTTAGGGAGAACCCTAAGACCCCAATAATTTATGATAAGGAGATATACTATGGATAATAGAAAAAGAAATAATCAACTAAAAATATATTTAACAGATGAAGAAAAAGAAGTTTTTGAAAAGAAAATGAAACTTGCGAATTGTAAAACTATGTCTCACTTTCTTAGAAAGTGCGTATTAGAAAAAGATATTTATGTAGTAGATTTAGAACCATTTAGAAACCTACAATGGCTGCTTTCAAATACAACAAATAATATAAACCAGATTGCAAAAGCTACTAATACAACTGGTGTTATTTACAAGAATGAAATTGAATCAATGAATAATCAGATAGAAAAATTATCAAGAGAAATATGGCAAATCCATTCTCTACTTCTTAATAAAGCAAAATAAATCTTGCGATATAAAATCAAGATTTAAGTGTTATGGATCTTCAAATCATACAAAATCTAATTCCTATACAAGTCTTTAAATATAAGATAAGTAACACTACATTTTTAATAAAATCTAGGTGCATCAAATAGGGTAGTGTGAAAAATTTTGTGTATCAGCCCTCCTGATAGTATGTGATTGATATTTTTTATTGAAAAATATCTTAAAATCTACCTTTTCAGCCTAATTGCTTTTTTAAAATTTGAGGATTTTTGTCAAGGGTTGGTCGTAAGACCAAGGCCTAGCATTTACCCTTGACGGGAATTCTCAAATTTTTTATTATTTTGTGGCAGAAGTTTAGATTCTGCCTTCAAAGTATATAGTTAGATGAGATAATATTTGATCCCATCCACGGATTCTTGATGTCCACTTGCTTGAGGCATCTACCATTGCTAAACACAAGCTTTTTTGTAGTGCATAGTCATTTGGGAATATGGTTTTGTTTTTAGTTAATTTTCTTAGTTGCCTATTGAAGTTTTCTATGGCATTGTTTGTATATATTAGCTTTCATATTCCTTCTGGATATTTAAAATATTTAGATAGTTCTTCTCAGTTGTTTTTCCAAGAGCTTATGCACATAGGATATTTTTTATCCCATCCTTGTGTCCAAGTATTGTATAAATTTTTTTGACCCTACCATAACAAAGAGCAGACAAACCGATCCACTCTTACCATATTGTATATATTTATATAAAACATAAAACATATTCACTCAATTTATTTATTTATTATTTTAATTCACAAATTAATCTTTAATCAAGACTACTTCACTATAGATGAAAAATCAAAAAAGATATGAAGCAATTGTAATGACTTATTTGATAAAGTATAATTGCTTATATATTCATGCAAACCTTCATCTATATCTTTTTTTACTAAACACAAATTTCCTTTACTGATTGCTCCAAACTTATCTTTATTTATTTTAGAAAGTTTTATCGAATTATTAGGAATATCAATATTTTTCACAACAAATCCGAACATAATATTTTTATTGTGATGAGATGGATATTTAGGAGGTTCATCTACAAAACGACTAACTCCTTCATCAATATATTTCTTATTTAGACTCGAACTTCCATCAATTCGTTTACACTCAATTATATAGTAATCTTTTTTGTTTTTATTTATCCAAAAATTATTCGATATCACTTTGATATCACACCTTCCTATAAAGGAATCTGTATTTTCATCATATGTTTCTGGCGTTTCTATTTGGAATGATATAGGAAACATTTCACATCCTAATTTAGTTAACATAGAATTATCGTCTAAATAATAATGAAATAGATGGTTCTGTATGTTTACCTCATGATTCTTAACTTTACGTCCTACAGAAATACAATTTTGCTTCATTAGGCTACAGCATTTTTCAATGGTCTCAATAATATAATAATAAAAACCATTTTGAAAATCTTCATTTATTGATTTTTGCTTAAAACCTCCCACTATTCATCTCCTCCCGATTCAATTATTTGCTCCATAACATCGGATAGATCAAGTTCTGCAATTGCAGGATGCCAGTACTTATAAAAATTAGGCTTTATGATAAAAAATGAGTTATCAGAAAATTGGATGGCATCTCTAATTTGATGAAACTTATCATTGTGAGAAAACACACAAAATCTTGATAAAAGTACTTTATCATCATCAATATTGTCGACCAAATCAATAGTTGTATCAGATTTTCCGTCTAAAACGGCCAGCTCAAATATAGAAAATCTGTTTAATACATTATGATACAATTTAATTTCAATATGTTTTTCTACACGTTTATAGATAGCAGTAAATTGTTTTTTGAAACATTCACTATAATCAACTAATTCCTCGGCAGATACCTTTCTGTAAATATTCTCAATGTCTTTATTCGTAAGTTCCGGTATCTGGATTTTTATTGCATAGTCAATAAATTTATTATCTTTCAATCCAAACTCCTGTAATACTAAATTATCCAGGTTTTCGATTTCAGAATCTAAATCTGATAAGCACAGAAATTCATCTTTCTTTTTTTCACTCTGAATGCGCTCTGTTTTATGTGCAATATCTTCAGAAAAAATATAAGGAAATTCTAATATTTCTCCCATAAATCGCTGCTCTCGTTCTATTCCTATTGAAGTTCCAAGCATTAGATTCAGATAAGAATAAAATGAGGAGTTTAACAAACCTACCAAATTCATAAAGAATGGTCTTTGCTCCTCGCTTCCTTTAATAATATACATGGTCTTTTTACAAACAAATGTTTCATCACTAAAAGCTGCTCGTAATTTATAATTATTGCAGTTCACTCCAGTTGGAGTTAATACATAAGGAGGAGAAAACAACGCTTTTTCTCTAGGACGATGTACTTTATCTTTCGAAAACAATGTAGTTTTATTTGAATACACAAAAAAGTGATCTACTCCTTTTTTCGAATCAAGAAGCCTTTTGTTTAGTAAATGAGAAGCATCTTTCTTATCACCATCTTGATATTCTACTCCTGACCCCATAATAATAGGAGGTTCTTGTTTTTCGATTGCATTTGAAATTGTACAAAAACGATTCTTAAGTTTCATAATCAGAGTCAAATCAGTTGAAAACCCATATACAATAGTTTTCCAAGCCCAATCAAACCTCATAAGCATATTCTGTGTTACATACTTTATATCATATCTTTCAATAACAATAACATTAAATAGCCTAAAGAAAATATTTGGCTTTATAGATGTATAATTTATAATATTGTCTAAGTTGTTTTCTTCTGAGTAACTAAAAGAAATTATTGCTGCGGGCGCATCGGCATTTTCAAAAACTAATTTTCTTACCGAAGACATTTCAATTATGCTATGAATTTTAGTTTTATTTAACAAAAATTTCCTGAATCTTTTTGAAGGTTTCTTTTGGTTATACAATAATTTAGAATGTAAAATAAAACAACAAACAGTATGCTCTTTACAAAAGTCTTTAGCTCTGAAAACAAAGCTTCTACAAATCTCATTATTTTGTTGTTTGTCAAAGTATCCATTTTTTTTACAATATTCTAAATGAAGACCTGTTTTTACATTACCCCAAGGTGGATTACCAATAACAAAATCAAAGTTAATGTGGCTTAACCATCTAAGTTCCTCTTCATCAAAAAAATCACTGACAAATAAATTTTTCCCTTTTAAATTCGGTAAAGTAAAAGTTGATAATGATTTTGGATCTTTGTAGTCTAAAACAGTTAAATAAAGAGAGAATATTGTAACATCAATTGCTTCCTCATTAATATCTATACCATAAATATTGTCAGTTAAAAGAGATTTAAGTAAATTATCATCATCACAATACATTTTTCCATTTAAGTTTTCTTCTACTATACGTCGGTAACTGTCAACTAAAAATACCCCTGAACCCTCTCATGTCAAGCTTATGACAAAATTCTGATGCTATGTAAATAAAAAAGAGTAGTCTTGACTACTCTCATAATGTTTTTAGATTTAGATAATCTTATTTGTTTTAATGTTCTATTAAAATTTCTTCTAACATAGGCTCTATGCCTCTTTTTATTAAAGATTCTACTAACCTCTGTGCATAAAATCTATTAATATTAAATGCAATATGATTCAATAACTCAGCTGCTTTTTCTCTTACTTCAAATGTAGATAAATTGTTTTCAAGAATGTAATTAGCAATATCTGCAAAATTATCTGCATCTTCAAATTTATTGCATTGAGAATCCATATCTAATTCAATAAACTTAATTACCTCTAAAATAGACTCTGGATACTCATTAAAATAATAATATAATGAATATTTAAAGTTACATGTGTTAATTATATTGTTGCACAAATCCTTTGATGATAGAGAAGATATATACATTAATATTCTGTCATCATATTTCTTAGATTCTATTAAACTTAGAATTTCTTCTTTGTTCTTATTATCATCTATGAATTTTTTTATTTTGATAAAATTTTCATACATATTAATTGCATCTTTATAGCGAGAATTAATATCTAGACTTGTAGCTTTTTCAACTAATAATTTATACTTATGATTTTTATCATTAGGGCTTTTTGTTAGAATAAAATTAATTAATCTTCCCAAGGAATATACATCACTATATTTTCCTGTGCTTCCAAGCATCATTAATTGCTCTGGTGGGCAGTATTGTACCTGTCCCAATTGTGCTGTGCTTTTTGTTTGATGTGAAAAAACTAAATCAAAATTTTTTCCTAAACCAAAATCTGCTATTTTAATATCATTTCCTTTCAAAAATATATTATTAGAAGATATATCTCTATGGATAATATTTTTGTTATGCACTTTTGCCATTATATAAAGAATTTTTATTATAATAGATTCTTTAACTTCAACAGATAAAGGATTAGAAATCAAAAAATCATATAAAGTTGAATCACACTTTTCCATAACATAAAAATATTCAGATTCATTAAAATCATATACTTTAATAATCCCTTCTATGTCAGATAAACTCTTAGTAATCTCAAATTCTCTTTTGAATCTATGCTTGCTATTTTCTTCAAGAAGATTTTCTCTTTTTAATTTTTTTATAACTAGACCAGTAGATTTTTGAAGGTATACATTAGCAAATCCACCTTCACCAATTAATTCAAGATCTTCGTCAAGTTTTGTTAACTCAAATGAATCTCCTATTTGTATTAATTGATATTTAAAAGGTCTTAATCGCCTATTCCAATTTTCCTTTAATTTTTCGATAAATGGGACTATTTCAACAGGCGTTTTTTGTTTTTCCTGAATATTAAACTCTATAGACATAATATAAGAAAAGAATTTGTTTATTTTCCCATTATTGTATAAATCTTTTATTCTTTCACTAGCGTAAATCCATCTAGTTGGAAATCCACTATAGTATTGATCATTGTATCCAAAATTAGAATTAAAAAACCTTACCAATGTAGAACCAGTTTTATATTCATATAGACTGTCTTCAAAATCTCCACAAAACTCTTTTGAAATTATCTCAAAAAATGAACCATTCATTACAGCACCTCTGCTGTAATTATACATCATCTCTTAGTTATAATAAAATTGCTATAATAATTATATTAATTTAAAAGAGAGTGATTGCTCACTCCCTTTTCTACTTCCATATTATGTTCAACACTTCATTTCCTTCGCAGATTACTGAGTCTATATATTTTTCTATCAATTCTCTGGTAAGTTTAGTGTTGTCTATTACTTCTTTTTCTTCTTTTGCTTTTTGTATTTTTTCATTTATTGCTTGTATTTCTTCATCTATCGAATTTTTAGAGTCAATGAATTTTTGTCTATTCATCTTGCCTAATTTATACTTTTCAAAATTTTGCATTTTTTTAACTTCTAGATCTTCGATGGATTTTTCCATAGGTTTAACTTTTACTTTTTCATCCTTGATTGGATCTTCTAGACCATATTTTTCTTTTATTGCTTCAAATACTTGCTCTTCAAGGCTTCCTGCTCTTGAGTTCTTATGTTTTACATTATTACACTTACATATCCTACAAGTAAAATATGTGTGGACTCTAAGACTTCCATCAGATCTTTTGTGTTTAGATTGAATACAGCCTAGAATGTGATTACAAGTTGGACATTTTGCAAAACCTTGTAGTGGAGATTTTTTCCTCCATTCATAATCGGTATTTTTACCTTTCATAAATAGGTTCTTCTCTTTAATCTTCTGAACTTTTTCAAAGTCTTCTTTAGATATAATAGCTTCATGGTTGTTCTCAACTCTTCCCCATTCTTCTTTTGGTTTGAATTTAAAAGAAGATGGATTTAACACTGACTTATCTTGCATATTGAAAGTGTAAGTTCCAGTATAATTTTCATTTGCTAATACATCTATTACATTACCGTTAGTCCAAGTTGGTCTAGGCTTTTTAGCTGTTCTAATTATTGAATATTCGAAATCAAGATTGGTTAATTCGCTCTTTCTTTTTGATGGTGTTGGAATTTTTTCTTCATTTAATATCTTAGCTATATTTCTTGAAGATGTACCATCAAGTGCAAGTTTAAAAATCTTCTTTACTATCCAAGCTGTTTCTTCATCAACTATGATTTTATGTCTATCATTAGGATCTTTCATGTATCCTAAAGGTGGACTCCAAGCTAAAAATTTTCCTTGTTTTTTGAGTGTAGTCATAGATGACTTTACCTTTTCAGAAATATCTTTTGTGTAGAAATCATATAATAGTCCCTTGAATTGAATATCTAAATCTGTTCCATTTCCCTTTTCTTTGTTACTATCATAGCCATCATTTATGGCAATGAATCTTACTCCAAGGAATGGAAATATATTTTCAAGATAATCTCCAAGTGTTATATAATCTCTCATAAATCTGGACAAGTCTTTTACAATTATTGTCTGGATATTATTTTTCCTTACATCTTCGAGCATTCTTTGAAAGGCTGGTCTATTTTCATTTGTTCCAGAATATCCGTCATCAACATATTCTTCTCTTGTGAAGTTCTTAAATTCTTCATTCTTGTCGAGATAATCGTTTAGATATACTCTTTGATTTATGATACTTTCACTCTCATCAGTCTTTATCATATCTTCAACGGATAATCTAATGTATAGAGCAATCTTACTCATCGTCTGTTCCT
Organism: Anaerococcus murdochii; assembly: GCF_019957155.1. Classification (NCBI taxonomy): domain Bacteria; kingdom Bacillati; phylum Bacillota; class Tissierellia; order Tissierellales; family Peptoniphilaceae; genus Anaerococcus; species Anaerococcus murdochii. The sequence continues at coordinate 1,978,943 of NZ_JAIPME010000002.1, forward strand.
CCTGCTAAATTATCTATATTGAATTTAAAGACTATTTCAAATTCGTGTTTATCATAAACTATTATTTTTTCAATCAAGTTATGGATTAAATCTCCAGGTAGCTTTTCCAAATTCTTTGAAGCATATAAATCATTTATCCATTTTGTTGATTTTGATCTTTCTTTTTTAAGCTTTGATATATTAACTTCGATTGCTGAAATCTCGTTATCAAATGTAGACATATGACCTTGAGCAATCTCTCTTCTTAATAAATACTCATCTCTATCAATCTTACCTAGACTGTATTCTTCATAGGCTCTTTGAATGATATTTTCTTCATTTAGATTTTTTCTTTTAAGATTTTCAATATCTTTCTTAAAAGTATCTATTGCTTTATTAAATCTAGCTTTAATTCTATTAACAAATTTTGTCTTGCTAGTTGTCTTCATAATAAACTCAGAAATCTTATCACTAATAGCCTGATCTAAATCTCTTTCCATAATGAATACTGATTTTTCGGGTTTTATACTTCCACTAAATCTCTCATTCTGAAATGAATAGTAGAGTCTGTCTAAATTTTTACCATAGATACGAGTTCTTCTATTAAGTTCTTTGCCAGTATTATTGTTGATTACAAGACCTTTAAATCTGTTCTCATAGTCCCTATTTTCAAAATTGTGCATTGGCGAACTGAAAACATGATTTTTCTTTCTTTCTTGTCTTTCTCGTAAGATTCTTTCGTGAACTTCCTTAGAAATGATTGCTTCATGTGCATTCTCACTAATTATATACTGACTTTCGTCTACAAAATGTTGTTTAATTCCTTTTGCAAGATTTTGTTGCTTAACTCCTTGTACTAAAGTCCCCGTATAAGCTGGGTTTGTAAGCATTTTTGAAATTGTCCCTTTATTCCATTCAGGATCATCATCTTGTCTATAAACTCTCCCAGTTTTATAGTAAATCATTCCAGGAGCATAGCCTTTTTCATTAAAATGCTTTGCGACTTCATATTGGCTTTTGCCTTGAAGAGTCAAATCAAACATCTCTTCAACTATAAATCTAACATTTTCATCAATTACAAGTTTTTGACCTTCTTTAGATTTTTTAATCTTGTAGCCATAAGGTGGAACAGATCCAATAAAGTATCCATTTCTTGCTCTATTGTGTTTTGAGGTCTTTATCTTAACTGAAATATCCTTAGCATACATATCGTTGATAATATTTTTAAGAGTAACCTCAAAAGATTTCTTTGAATCTGTTTCTTTGACTGTGTCTAATTTATCATTAACTGAAATAAATCTAACACCTAAAAATGGAAAAACTTTATCAATCAATCTTCCCATTTCGAGATATTCTCTTCCAAGTCTTGATAAATCTCTGATAATAATGCAATTGATTCTTCTATCCCTAATATCTTGCATCATATTCTGAAATGATGGTCTTTCAAAGTTTGTTCCACTATATTCATAGTCAGTGTAAACTTCTAAAACATCTATATTTTCTTTTAATGCATATTCTTTACAAGACAGTATTTGAGTTTCTATTGAGTATGATTTTTCTCTCCACTCTTCTGTTCTTTCGTTGGATAGCCTTGTATAAATTCCGGCCTTAAAGACTTTTCTTTCTGTCTTTTCGCTTTTCTTTTCAATATATCTTTTGGAAGTTCTTGCCATTATAAAACACCTCCAGCTAATTGCATTGGAGTCTTATTTTCAAGAGCATTTCCAAATACCTTATTTATTGAAATCAAATTCTTCTTTACTTCGGACTTGCTTTCACTTTTTTCTTTTATAAGGGTCTTCAGCAAGTTAACTGTTTCCAAATTATTAAAGACAAAATTAATCTCATTGTTTTCTCCGATTTCAATTCTATCTATAAAAGATACAATTGTTAGTCTATTTAGACTGCTTAAATCAGTGGGAACAATTTCTGAAACCAAACTGTCCTTTTTTTTCATCTTTTCTTGCAAGTTGGCAAGTATATTTTTCTTTGTAGCAATTTGTTTCTCTATTTCCCTGATCTTAATAAGATAATTTTTTCTGAACCTTTCAAACTCTTCAGAAGTTATAAGTTCATCTTCTAAGTCCATATATAAAGATTGTCTAAGTCTTTCGTACTTTCTCTTTTCTGAGTTTAAGCTTTCAAAGTCAATATTAAATGTAACTTTTGATACATCTAACTTATTAACTTGACTTAGTAATTCATTGTATTTTTTTAAATAATCTTTAAGTGCAAAAAGAGTCATATCCAGTAGATAGTCTTCTTTTATACTATGTCTTGTGCAATCTCCTTTGTTATTATAGTGAGAACAAATATAAAAAATATTATATCCATTCTTGGACTTAACCTTTCTTCTAACCATTGAAGATCCACAATCTTTGCAATAAAGCATTCCTGATAAAATATGTGGTATATCTGCTGATTGTTTTACATCCCTCATCATCATCTTATTAGCCAAAGCATAAATGCTTTTTGAAATAATAGGCTTATGAGAATCGTTTATTACAATCCAATCTTCTTCATTTACTTCTACTTCTCTCTTAGACTTGTAATTTAGTTTTCTAGTTTTCCCTTGTTCAAGCACTCCTATATAGACCTTGTTTGTAATAATCCTATTGACCATTTTTGCGTCCCATTTAGAGTCTTTAACAATAAAACCAGTAGTATGATTATCACCAGAATTTTCTTTATGCTTAGATGGTGTTACACAACCTATGCTATTTAAAAAATCTGCAATAGCCTTAGACGAATAACCGTCTATCTTCATATTGAAGATTCTTTCAATTATATGTGAAACTTCTGTATCAACGACTAACTTATGTTTGTTTTTGCTATCCTTCTTATAACCAAAAGGAGCAAATGCACCAATAAATTCGCCATTCTTTCTTTTAATTTCTTTTGAAGATTTAACCTTCATAGAAATATCCCTACAATAAGAATCATTAATAAAGTTTCTTATAGGAAGAATGAGGTGTGTATCACTTACATCTGCATTTTCACTATCATAGTTATCGTTTACAGATATAAACCTTATACCTTTTTCTGGGAATATCTTTTGCAGATATTTTCCTGATTCGATATAATCTCTCCCAAAACGGGATAAGTCCTTCACAATAATTGTTTTGAACTTCTTTTCTTCAAGATCTTGAATCATCTTCTTAAATTTTGGTCTGTCAAAATTAGATCCTGAAAAGCCATCATCTACATACTCAGCAACAACTTTAAAATCATTGTCCCTTGCATATGATTTGATAATCTGTCTTTGATTTGAAATAGAATTACTTTCTGTGCTATCTCCATCCTCTCTCGATAAACGAAGATACATACAAGCAAATTTTTCCATCACAAAACCTCCTTAATTTGTATTTGGGCAAATAGTCATTAAGGAGTTCTTCTACCACTTATATTTTACCGCACCCAAGTTTTTAAGTCAGCACCCCAGCTTATAGTCTTATACAAGCTCTACATAAATAAAGTTCTACAATATCTAGTAAGTCGAGGGACTCTTTATCACTTTTAGTGTAAGTAATTTTTTTAGAATAATCTTCTTTTGATATTTGCTCTTTAGGTTTATATTTCTTCTTTTCTTTTGTATTCATAGGTTTTACCTCACAATATAAAATTAAAGTTTTTTGACATTGACAAGTGCCTTGGATTAGCAACATAGGAATCTCACCTCCGCCTCTGTTCAGGATGAGCCGGCTTCAACCTTAGAAGTATCATTATCCTCATTTTCTTCATAGCGAATAGGGTATCCCTCCCTATATTCAAACTCTTACTTATCGCTCCCTTTCTTCTTCCCTTGCTTTTTGCATAGCAGTACTTGTTTTGCCGAATTTTTCAGCAGAAAGATCTTGGCGGATAGGTTATTACGCTCCAAAAATGATTAATGTCTTGTCTTGGTCTATTCAATTGTTAAGGTTCAAATATTGTTTAAATTTCTTTTAAAATAGAAAGAGGACAAAACTCCCCTCACTTTATAAAGGAAAATTTGCCCTCTTTGGTAACCAGAAATTATATTTCTTCTATAAGTTTCTTTAGTTTTTCTAAAATCTTATCTCGCCTTTTTATTAAAGCAGGATGTGATATATTTTGAGTCTTCGCTACTGCACGAAGTGTTTCATCATTGAAATATAATCTTTCAATAATTTCCCGTTCCTCCTCATTTAACTTTGACATAGCATTTCTTAGTGCTTCAATCATCATTTGTGTTGCGACAACTTTTTCTACATCAACATTTTTATCTTCTAGATTATTTTCAAAATTCCCATCGTGATTTAGAGACGAAAAAAATAGCAAGTGGTTTTTCTTGTCCACCTGCTCTAAATATTTTTCGTGTTCTCTTTCTTGCCAGTAGGCTTTGTATATCTGCTCACTTACTTTGATTTTTTGTCCACCGACATAAAGGTAATATTCTTTTGTCATTTATGTTTCCTCCATTCTTTTTTGTCTTTATGTTTTCAGACAAAAAAAGGAGGACTCCTGCTCTTGGGCATGGTTAGTCCTCTAGAATGAAAGAAACTCTTTCTAATAGTAATTGTATTTAATTTTTTAACTGAGTTATCTAACTTGTAAACAGCGTAAACCAAAGAAAAAAGGTAAATTTACTTTAATTATATTTATTTGCATATTTCCCTCCATTCTTTTAAATAAACCCACTTATTATTCATTACTTGAATTTTTCAAACTAATTTTATCCATCCTATTTAATTCCCCAAACATCATTACTACACCAGCTATTATCATAATTAGATCTACAAGGGGTTCAGCAAACCATACTGCTTTAACTCCAAATATCATTGGTAAAATAATCATGGCAGGTACGAATAAAAATAACTGTCTTAGCATTACTATTATGCCGGCTTTTTTAGCGTTTCCTATTGATTGGAAGAATGTTATAGTCATTACCATTACTCCATATAAGATAAATATAGAATAAAATAGTCTAAAGTTTCCTACTCCCTGAGTTATAATACTTTCTTCTACTCCAAATAGGGAAAGGATGTTTTTTGAAAATAATAAGACTGGTAGCCAAAATATGGCTGCAAGAACAAGTCCTCCAATGGAGAATACCTTCATTGCCTCCTTTACCCTGTCATATCTTTTTGCTCCAAAGTTTGTACCAACAACAGGTTGCAAGCCTTGACTCATTCCCCAAAGTGGAATAAAGGAAAAGGCATATATTCTTAAAGTTGCTGCCATTAAGATAGCATTTGTATCTCCTCCATATTTAAACGACATTTTGTAAAGCATGGTCTGCTGAATCATAAATAAAACTTGCATCATCATGGCAGATGTTCCGACAGCAAACATTTCTTTTTTTACTTCTGGCTCAGACTTTATTTTATTTATTTTTACAACTTTACTCTTGTTTTTGAAATAATGTAACGTAATGGCTGCTTGGACAAATTGTGCTGTAATAGTTGCAAGTGCAGCTCCTTCAATTGCGTATTTTCCCATTAATTTCATTAGAATTGGATCAAGAATTATGTTTAAAAAAGCCCCTAGCCCCATAATTAGCATTGCTTTTTTCATTAATCCTTCTCCACGCATAACCATGTTTGCTGATTGAGTAAAGTTTACAAATAAAGAACCAATAAAAATTACTCGTAAATATCTGATACCATATTCTTTAATTTCTCCACTTGCTCCAACCATATCTAAAAAATGTGGTGCAAGTAAAATTCCGCCTATTGTAATAATTGATGAGAATAGAATAACCCAAAAGATTAAATTCCCCATAATTTTATCAACTGTTTTTTTGTCGCCCTTTCCTATAGCTCTTGATAAAACCGATGCTGAACCTACACCAATAAGTGTAGATACACCACTATTGAAAAATGTAAGTGGCATAGCTACACCACAAGCTGTCATTGCTGTTTGTCCTATAATATTTCCTGCAAAAATTCCATCCATTAGTGGATAAAGACCTATTACTATCATTCCTATTACAGCAGGGATAGATAATTGAAAAAGTAAATCTATAGGTCTTTTTGTTAATAATTGTTCTTTCATATCTTGTTTCATAAAATTACCTCCTTTTTTTCATCCAGATTTTTTTAGCAAATTTTAAGTTTGATCGAAGAATTCCCTAATTTTTCCAATATTCTTTTCATCTTTAATACCATGCCATTTGGCTTTTCCATTCTCCATAAACATAAAATAATCACAACAACATTCTACTAATTCCGGATCATGTGTAATAATAAAAATAGTTTTTCCGTCCTCTTTAAGCCTTATCATTTCATTAGAAACTTCTTTCATATTCTTAAAATCCAAACCACTTGTAGGTTCGTCCAAAATCAGTATTGTCCTATCAGAAGCGATAGCACTTGCAATTGCAACCCTTTGTTTTTGCCCTCCGGATAATGACATTGGATGGCAATCTATAAAATCCATTAAATTTAACTTTTTACATATCTCATCGATCTTTTCTTCTTTATTTTCATCGTTCTCTATACTCAAAAGAATTTCTTCTTTAACTGATTCGGTAAATAATTGGTGATTAACATCCTGCATCACCATAAAACATTTTTTTAGCCTTTCTCTTGTATCATAACTTTCTGTTTGTATATTTAAAGTTCCTTTTGCTTTTTCTTCAACTCCACATAAGCATTTTGAAAAAGTTGATTTTCCAGAACCATTATTTCCTAAAACAGCCACAATAGATTTTTGAGGTAATACAGCATCATTAATTTCAAAAAACGGCTCTTTTCCATAACTAAACATAAAATTCTTAATCTCTATTAGTTCCTTAGATTCTATATTTTTTATACGGCTATTGGTATCAATAGGGTGTATGCTCCTTAACCCCATATTATTTAAAATGCTGTTAGGTAATTTCTTGAACTCAACACAAGAAAATTCTTTGTTAATTTTTCCATCTTTCATATATATAAATCTATCTGCAATATCTATTAAATATTGTAGTCTATGCTCTGCAATAACCACAGTGGACTTTTTTTCTTTCCATTTTTTTATGATATCTTTTAACATTTTTATAGTTTGTATATCTAAATTAGAAGATGGCTCATCTAATACATAGATTTCAGGCTCCATAACAGCAGCAGAAGCACAAGCAATTTTTTGCTTTTCTCCTCCTGACATAGAAAACAAGCTCTTATCAAGCAAATCTTTTATATTTAATTCTTTTGTTACCTTGCCAATTCTTCTACAAATTTCTTCTCTTGAAATCCCAAAATTTTCACAGGCGAATGCAATTTCGCTTGTTGAATCTACATTGAAAAATTGAGTTCTTGGATTTTGAAATACTGATCCTACATATTGACTCAATTCATTAATAGAGTTTTTAGAAATTTCATGTTCATTTACAATAACGCTACCAGTCAAATTTCCGGAATAATACCCGGGAATTAACCCATTTATCAACCTACTTATTGTAGTTTTTCCGCAACCGGACTCACCACAAAATACAACTACTTCACCAGCATTGATATTTAAATTAATATTATAAATTCCAGCATTCTTATTCCCGCTATCATAAGTAAATGACACGTCTTTAAATTCAATCAATGCTATCCCCTCCTATATAAAAATAGTCCTGTAAAGGCAACTGAAAAGAGTAAAATTAATAAATCATATATAGTAAACTTTACTTTTACCACAGTACTTCTCTTTTTCAAAGCTCCCAATCCTCTACTTATTGCTGCCGCCGACAATTCATCACCTATTTTTACAATAGAAACGATTAAAGGTATTGTTACATATTCCAAGTATAAGCTTGGATTTTTCCACGCCTTTTTATTTTTAAAGCTAATTCCTCTCATTTTCATAGCAGTCTTAATAGAATTGTGTTCTTCTTTCAAAGTTGGAATAAACCTGAATGCAACTGCTGTTGGAATAATAAATGCATTGGGAATTTTCCACTTTACCATGGCTGCTATAAACTCGCTCGTTTTTGTAGACATTACAACATAATAGCCCAACATAAAAATTGGAAATAGTCTTAAAATCAAGGCATTCAACAATACTGAAATTGTATTTATGAGTGTAGGCAATGTGTACATATCTTTCGTATAGTGTGCCATAATAGCCAAGGTAAATAGCCCTCCATAAATGAAAGCTATCTTAACTTGTTTATTAGATAATAATAATGCTATTGCCACAATGGCGGATATAAGGCTAACTAAAATATCCTTATATCCGACAGACATTATGGTTGTTATAAATATCATAAATAAAATTTTAGTACGAGGATCTAACAAAAAGCCCTTTGGTTTATTCGGTTTGTATACCTCATACTCTTCCATTAAATGATACCCGCTCTCTCAAAGTGTTTCTTAAGCATTTTCCTCCCTAAATTTGCACCAATAACTGAGCCGATAAAAATAATTCCAAATGCAGCAATCCCCATCCAAGAAGGCATATATTTTGCGAGTGCAAGTGCATATTGTTCTCCCATTTGTTGCTTAACACCTTCCATATAGGTATCTGCCATTACCCACATTGGCATTTGACAACCTATCATTCCGCAAGAAAATAGCCAAAATCCAATAACATTCTTTTTAAAACTCTTAAAACCACCTGATTTCATAACCAGATCACTGATAATTCCAAATGGAATATATCCCACTAACGCTAACCATGTATAGCCCATAAAATACCAAAACACACCGATAATAATTGACATAATCGTAACCATGCCAAATTTTTCTACTTTAGTTAAAAACAACATAAAGGGAATTCCTGTGACTATAGGAATTAGAAGATAGATAGCTGGGTATAAGATAGGAATTGCATTCATCATCCCTACTACAAAAAACAGAACTAAATAAATAGCTGTATAAATTCCTACATTGATTAGATCTTTAGCTGACAATCCTTTTTTCATTTTTTTAATCCTCCTTAAATTAAAATAATATAAATCTACATGAGCTATATTTGAATAATTCTCATATAAATCATTTTCACTTATGACAGTTTCCAATTAACTGCCTTTTGTCGTGCCTCAACAAAATTTTTATAGATACCTTCTGCTTGAATTAGCTCTTCATGTGTGCCTTTTTGATTTATTTTTCCATTTGCTAAAACAAGTATTTGGTTTGCATTTTTTATTGTCTTTAGTCTGTGTGCTATCATTATTACTGTTTTATTTCTTGTGAGTTCCTCCATAGCAACCTGCAATTTATCCTCATTTTCAGGGTCTACATTTGCAGTAGCTTCGTCAAAAATAATAATCGGGGCATTTTTTATCATAGCCCTTGCTATTGATATTCTTTGTCTTTCTCCACCAGATAAATTTGCACCTCCCTCTCCTATAACTGTTTCATATTGTTCAGGAAGCTTCATAATAAATTCATGACAACACGCTTTCTTTGCAGCTTCTATAACTTCATCATGTGTAGCATCTGGCTTGGCAAACTTTATATTGTTCTCAATAGTGTCTTGAAATAAATAAACATTTTGAAAAACCATACTAATTTGTCTCATTAATGACTCCAATGAATATTCTTTAATATTATGTTTACCTATGCTGATTTCTCCTTTCTCTACATCCCAAAATCTCGCTATCAAATTGCAAAATGTAGTTTTTCCAGCTCCTGAAGGTCCAACTATAGCTGTCATTTGGTTTTGTGGTATCTTGACCGAAATATCATCAAGGATTTTTTTGCCTGAATATGAAAACTCTACATTATCAAAAGAAATATCGAAAGTAGTAGGCTCTATGTCTTTTCCATCAATATCCATCTGTGGAAATTCCTCTAACTTCTTTGTTTGCTCAATAGATCCACTAACAACTCTGAGAGAGGTTGTTGCACTTCCTGCCAATTTTATTTGAGAAAAAGCAAGAAAAGAAATTATAATCGTCATAACTGTATTTAAGAATGAGAGTTCTCCATTAAGATAAAAGAAAATACCTGCACCTATTATCAAAATGCCAAACAAATCCAAAAGAATATTTTGCAAAATTGTATAAGGTGTAAACAGTTTTTCACAATCAAGATTTATTTTTCTGCTATTTTCAATAGCACCTCTGACTTTTTCATCTCCTTTCCCTGTTAAATTGAAGGATTTTATAACAGCCATTCCACCTATTTGTTCTAAAATAGTGTCAACTAATTTTGCCGATGCCACTTGTCTTTTAGGAAGAACATTTCTTGACTTGTTTTCCATTTTTGAAAGAATTAATAAGTACAACAAGCATCCAATTGTAACAATAAGACCGATCCTCCATTCAAAAGCCAAAATCATTATTGTAAAAATTATTGTGTTAATAAAACCAGATAAGGTATTTACCATAACCATTGCCGCAGTATTTTCTACATCTTCCAAAACAGTTGTAGAAATTCCAACGATTTCACCAATATTATTTTCATTAAAGAATCCCATAGGTATTTTTTTGAGCATTTCACCTATTGCAACTCTTTTATTTGCCACCATAAAATAACTTGCATGGCATTGCTGTAACTGTGAATAATAATTTGCAACACTTCTGCCAACTATGCTTATAACAAGAAGTATCAAAGCAATCCATGCAGGTGTCATACTCATATCTTTTTCAACAATAGCTTTAACAATAATGTATATTGCACTGATTTGGAGCATGTGAAAAATTGCAAACAAGAAACTTACCCATATAGAATGGTATACATTTTTCTTCTCATCACCTGAGAAGTCTAAAATTTTCTTTAAGGCACTTATCATTTTATTTCACCATCCTTTACTCCAATATGGGCATTCCACATCTTTTGGTATAACTCAGAATCTTCCATAAGTTCTTCATGCTTACCATGTGAAACAAGCTCTCCATTCTCAATTAAGAATATTTGTTCTGCATCTGTTATAGTTGATAACCTATGAGCAATAATAATCACCGTTTTATCTTTTATAAGCTTTGATAAAGCTTGCTTTATAATCACTTCATTTTCAGGATCTATATATGAAGTAGCTTCATCAAGTATTACAATAGGTGCATTTTTGAGCATTGCTCTTGCAATTGATATTCTTTGTCTTTCTCCACCAGAAACATGGCTCCCACTACTTCCGACAACCGTATCGTAACCATGTTCCATTTTCATAATAAAATCATGACAACCCGATTTCTTAGCAATGTCTTCTACTTCTTTATCACTGGCACTTGGATTGCCCATTCTTATATTCTCCCTAATACTTTCGTTGAACAAAAAATTATCCTGAGAAACAAAGGCGGTCAAACTATATAATTGCTTTAATGGAATTTCCTTAAGATTGTGTCCACCAATATTTATATTTCCTTCCATGCTATCCCAATATCCAGCTATTAATTTTGCTAAAGTTGACTTGCCACTTCCACTTGGTCCAACAAAAGCCACTGTTGTACCTTCTTTTATGTTTAGGGATATTCCATGAAGAATTTCTTTTTCTTCTTCATATCCAAACTTTACATTTTGTAAATCAATATTATATTGCTGGATAGTCACTTCTCTATCAGAATGCTTTTGTTCTTTTCCTTCTAAAATTAAGTTAATAGAATTTGCAATAGTCCCTATCTTAGCAAGACCATCAACAAAATTGATTGTTTCAAGTAAAGGTCCTGCAATACCTAAAGATAGAATAATTACAGATATAAATACTTCTGCACTTAAACTGCCGCTAATGTAGAAATACCAACCAAATGGAAGCACTGTGATCATTGTAGTAGGAGATATGTTTTTAGATAAAGATACAGGTAACTGACAGCTCTTCATCCATTCATAAAAGTATCTTGCATTTGCAATGACTTTATCTTTGTACTTTGCGTACGATCTCTTGTCTTGATTAAATGTTTTTATCACTTCTATTCCATTAACATACTCAATAATTGCAGAATTCATTTCTCGATTTACCTTTACAGATCCTTCATATTGAACAGCATAATTTTTCATTACGAGTCCCATAAAAAGCATCCCCACAGGAATGGATACTAATGATAAAAGAGCCATTCTCCAATCAAGAAATAATAAGTAAATAAATATACTCAAAGAACCTAAGAGATTCGATGTCATTTCAGGCAACAGGTGAGCGAGTGGTTTCTCCATACTTTCAACCTGATCCACTATAATCTGCTTAAAGTTTCCGCTTGGAACAGAGATTATTTCTCCTAATGGCATCTTTGGAAGTTTTTCAAGCATTCTTAAACGAACATCTTTCAGTACACTAAAAGTTGCTTTATGGGATACAGATAAAGCCATAGAGTATAAAACAGATTTTAAAATATAAGATAACAGACCTATTCCCATCCATAAAAAATAGACCTTGAAATCTGCAATTCCATTTAATAAATAGACTAAAATACGGCTTGCAGCAATGTATGGAACAATTCCGGCAATAACACCGATACTTGCTATAAATACAGATGTTTTTAACTTTGAATGTTCCTTATATGCAAGCTCCCACAATATAGTAGCAGGACTTTTTTGTTTCATAATCAACACCTCCAAATGAAATAACTTAATTAGCTAACTTAGTTATCTTTATTTTAAAAAATATAAGGGCGTTTAATACCCTTTCCCTTATATTTAAAAACATCGCAATTTCTCCCATCCATCATAAAAAAACTTCGAAACTATTCTTGTGTTTAACTTTACTTCTTCTTCTGTTTGAGAATGTATTATAATTTCACACAATGCATTAATATAAGCATGGTTTAACAAATGCATTGCATCTTTAGGGACTTCTGATTTTATATTCTTTTTCTTTGAAATAATCTGAAACGCTTTATGTCTGTTTATATCTTCCTTTTCCACAAGAAGCTCTATAAAATTATCATATTTCGTACCATATGATTTATATATTAAAAGATTAAATAAATCTTTTTTGCTAAACATATATAATGCAGATTCAATTGACCCTTCAATGTTAATTTTTGATAAATCTTCTCCACAATTTTTTTCTATGTTTTGAAAAGATTCCTCTTCAAACTTGCTATAAAAACCCAAAAGTTCGTTTGCCAATGGATCAACTAAACTGATAAATAAATCTTCTTTATCATTAAAATGCCTGTAAAAAGCACCCGTTGTAACCCCAGCATCTTTGCAAATTTTTCTTAAATTAGCTCGTTCATAGCCATCATTTAAAAAATTAACTTTACCACTATCCATAATCTTTTTATGTGTTAAATCATAACCAGTAATTTCTGTCATATCCCACTTCCTTTACTAACGGCTAAATTTATAAGTTTGCGGCATATAGATAACTTAGTTATCATTATATACTCTTATCTTATTTTTGTCAATAGGAACAGTAGAAAATCATACTTAATTATGATATAATTACTAATAATTAAATACAGGCTTAACGCTTATAACTTTAATAGACCAACTAAGGAAGTCAATAGTTATTTTAAAAATTTTTTTGAAAAATTTTTAAGTCACAAAACTTAAAAATGTGCATAGCAAATAAGCCTCATACACTTTCATTTTTTGAGGCAACACTTTTAAAAGTTTATGCGACTAACTTACTCTTTTCTCGAATTAGTTTTTGATGTTCTTCGGGTGTTCTTAATTCAAATGATTTTTGGTTTCTGAGAACAGCAAAAATAATTTGAACCATCTTTCGCATAATTGCACACATTACAACTTTGTATGGTTTTTCAGCTATCTTCTTTTCAAAATAAGCACGCATAACAGGATTTAAATACTCTCGGTTGCGATTTGGATACACATTAGATTTAGCCAGCATATGGAGAATTGAGCGAACATGAGGTGATCCTCTTTTAGAGATTTTATTGTTTTTCCTATTGTATGTTCCACTTTGAGTTACTCCTGGATCCAATCCAAAGAAGGCAACTAATTCTTTCGGTTTCGAGAAATTGGATATATCTCCAAGCTCTGATAAAACAACATATGCTGTATACTCTCCAACTCCTGGAATACTTTGTAAAAGCACTATTTCTTTATGAAACTTTTCATCTAAAAGAGATAGTCTTTTGATTTCATCATCGATTGCTTTCAAAGCTTCCTGTAAACTGAAAATAACCCTTACAGTTGTTTGAATAAGTACTGCTGAACTAAGGCTTACTATACAAACTTCAATAGATTTTTCAGCAGCTTTCAATAGTTTTTCATATTTTACTTCGGCATAGGAGCTGCTTTTATGTGAATTTTCTTTTATCAGTTGAATAATATCTTGCTTATTTTCAGGAGATAATACTTCCTGTATAGTAGGATATTTTTCAAGCAAAGACAAAGGTGTTTTCCCTTGCAAATCCGTAAATACTTTCTTGAAATCTGGAAAGGAAATATCTAAAAAAGCGATTAATCGGTTGATGTGTTCCACAATTTCATCCGTCAATCCTTTATGCTGTCTGCAAAGCTTTTTGATACTGTTAACGGTATCTGAGTGTGTAATTGTTTCGTTGTAATTCTTAATACGATATAGCAACGCTATATTATATGCATCTGTTTTATCTGATTTAATTTTTCGGATATTGATATTTTTCAATGCTCCACTTTGAATCGGATTAATTACAATGACTTCGTAATTATGCTTACGGAAAAAATTAGCTAAAATTTGATGATAGTGTGCAGTAGCTTCCATGATAATTACTGCTGTGTCTTTGTACTCATCTTCTACCTTTTCAAGTACATAGATGAGCGACTTCATACCAGTAATATCATTAGAAATTTTAAGTCTTTTGATGATGTCATTATTAGGTGATAGAATACAGATATCACTGAAAGCTTTACTCACATCAATTCCTACAACAATTTTTTCTGACATAATATACCTCCTATAATTTGGGATGCCCTGTTAATCCAAAACCACAACAGGCTCACGAGTTATACAGGTAATCAATAAATGAACCTAACCAACCGAAAAGATGAAAGGCAATGGAATGAGGGTGGAGTCTACCAAATGAGTAATTCCTAAATTGGAAACCCAGCAAGCACATAAAACAATCCCATTTCATCCCTAATATCTATAATTTTATCATAGATGATTAGGTTCATTTTTAAGAACTATGCTTAAAGCTGTTCTTATACTATTAGTATATGAGCAAGCACAGTAAGTGAGTACCCACTTACGAAAAATTGATGAAGCAGAACCTTTATGGACTGCTTCTTTTTTTATCAATTTTACCTTGTTAGGGAGAACCCTAAGACCCCAATAATTTATGATAAGGAGATATACTATGGATAATAGAAAAAGAAATAATCAACTAAAAATATATTTAACAGATGAAGAAAAAGAAGTTTTTGAAAAGAAAATGAAACTTGCTAATTGCAAAACTATGTCCCATTTTCTTAGAAAATGTGTATTGGAAAAAGAGATTTATGTTGTTGATTTAGAACCATTTAGAAACCTACAATGGCTACTTTCGAATGCAACAAATAATATAAATCAGATTGCAAAAGCTACTAATACAACTGGTGTGATTTACAAAAATGAAATTGAATCTATGAATAATCAGATAGAAAAATTATCAAAAGAAATATGGCAGATCTATTCCCTACTTCTTAATAAATCAAAAGAAAGTTCTGGTGATTAGTATGGCAATTACAAAAATACATCCTATAAAATCAACTTTAAATTTGGCAATAGATTATATAACTAAGAGTGAAAAAACTGATGAAAAAATCTTGGTATCTTCCTTCAAATGCCATCCATCTACTGCTCATATTCAATTTATGAAAACACGAGAAGACAATGATACTAAGGGTACAGTTTTGGCTAGACATTTGATTCAATCTTTTCTACCAGGCGAGGTTGATCCTATAAAAGCTCACGAAATAGGAATGGAATTATGTAAGAAAATTTTAAAAGAAGATTATGAATTTGTTCTTGCAACTCATATAGATAGAGGGCATATCCATAACCATATTATTTTTAATAATGTTAATTACAAGACTGGTAAATGCTACCAATCTAACAAAAAATCTTACCACAAAATCAGGTATCAAAGTGACGAATTATGTAAAGAAAATAAGCTTTCAGTCATTGATAAATACTATGAAGCTTACAAGAGAAAATATAAAACTGCTGGTAAATCTTGGTACGAATATGACCAAAACAAGAAAGGCAATTCCTGGAAATCTAAACTGCAATTTGATATAGATAGAATAATTAATAAGTCTAACTCTTGGAAAGAATTTTTATATAATATGAAGTCCTTAGACTATGAAATAAAGTTTGGTAAACACATTGCTTTTCGTCATAAAGATAGGCAAAGATTTACAAGATCAAAGACTATCGGAGAAGATTATACTGAGAAAAGAATCAAAGAAAGAATAGATTTAGCTATTAAAAACAAAGCTAATCCTACTAAAAAGCGTGTAGGAAATGTTATTGACATATCTACTAATGAAAAAACTCAATCATCTAAAGGTTACGAAGTCTGGGCAAGAAAACACAATATCAAAACAATGGCTGATTCAATAATTAAACTTCGAGAACAAGGAATTAATTCCATTACCCAGCTCGATGATCTAATCAAAAAATCTGCTGATGATAGACAAGACTTGTTAGATAAAATAAAGAAAATTGAAACTGAGATGAAGAGTTTATCCCAAGATATGGAAAATATAAATACTATAAATAAGTATCGTGAAGTCTATAAATACCATAAGAAAAATCCTGAAGATAAGCAATTTGCAGATGAATATTATAGTGAACTTTCCGTCTATAAAATAGCCGCAAAGGAAATCTTGAAGAACTATAAAAAACTACCCAATACAAAAGAAATATTAACGAGACTCGATAAACTACAAGAAAAAAAGAACACCCTTATGCAAGAGTATTCTTTGAATAAAGAACAATTTTCTGACCTTGTTCAGTATAGGAAAAACTATGAAAATTATTATGGGAAGGAAGTGGAGAGGTAGGGTTATTTAGCTTCCTCTTCAAGTAAATATCAAAATAATTAATTTATCAAGGCTTCTCTATAAATTAAAATTTTATGTCTAAAAGAATCAATTCCACCTTCCATGTGATTTATTATTTCTTTTTTTATAGCTACTTCACCAGGATAGCCTTGATTTTTCACCCAACCATGTACTCCATCAGAATCCATTACTAGCACACAGTCTGACATTGCATTAGTTACAATTGTTGCACTATGAGTTGCAATTATAACTTGTCTATCATTTTTAGTTTTCCTTAGCTGCTGAACAAGATTTTTATAAATATATCTACTATCCAAATTATCCTCTGGTTGGTCAATAACAATCGGTCTGAAATCATTGTTATATTTCCCATATCCTAATATAAAGTCTAACATTGCTACGACTTTTTGACCTAGCGATAAGTTTTTTATATCTTTATAAATCTCTTGAAGATTTTTATTGTCTTCCCTACTATTAATATTAAATAGGATGGTGTATTCTTCAAGTTTTCTAAAGTAGTTTTTAAAATATCCAATCCATGTATCTATATTTTTATCGTCAGTTGCATATATTAATAAATCCGATATTAACGTCTTAGCAATATCAGCATTAATAATGGTTTTATTAGAATCTATTACTTTAAAACTACTTTCTTCTGTAAATTCTAAAAACTCTTTGGGATTTATCCAAGAAGAATCTTTATTTATTGATGATTTCAAAAAATTAATCAATCCTTTTTTATCTATTATATAAAATATAAATCCCTCTAAATTTTCTCTCTTAATATTATATCTATTAATAATACTTGAAAATTTGCTTTTATAAATTTCTTCTATGGGGTACTCAAGCACTAAATCATTTTGAATATAATCGATTTTTAATGTTCCTTTTTGAGTTTCATTAAAAGGATCTAGTACCTTTTTTACATCTTCTCTTCTATTTTTTAAAATACTTTCTATATCTCTTAGAAATTTAGATAAACCTGATTTAGCTTTAATTTTTATTTTATTTTCAAATGGTTCTAACTCTTTATTTTTAAACATCAAATCATAAATAAACCTGTTAATTTCATCTCCGCTTGCATATCTAACAAGATCATTAACAGAATACCTATTATCATAAAGTTCTGATAGGACTTTTGTTTTATTACGTACTTTTTCGATATTGCTAATATCCATCTCTTCAACATTACTACAAGTTATCTTATATACGTTCAAATACTTTTTAAGCATATATTTTTTAATTCTGTCTCTATTAAAATAATATCTTCTTCCATATTGATAAGGTCGTTCCTCTTCAAATCGGCTTAAAATATTATCATCATCTTCTTTATAAGGACTTATAAACTCAACAATATACTCATCTCTATCACATTGAAATAATAAATATACGTTCCCATGCTTACAAATAAAATCTAAAAGATTCTCATCATGAACACTTTGTGTCATTACAAAATCAATTGTTTCAAGGACAGTACTCTTGCCAGTTCCTCTTCCCCCTATCAAGCAATTTAAAGAATCCGAAAATTTTACAGTAAAATCCCCATCTTTCTTTTTATTAGATAGAAAACCAGATTCTTCAAACATTACATATAAGCCTTCTATATAGACTTTATTTTTATTCATGTTCTCATAACTTACAGAAATATCAAAATCAATTAAAGCTTCTTTTAACATTTGAAAGTTAATATCACTTCCCTTAATCCAAAAAAAATTATTGTCTAATGTATCAATTGAATGTGAGTCATTGTCAATTAAAAAATTTACATCCTCTCTATAATTTTTCATGAAGTTTTTTGCACCTTTGATTTGATTCTTCTTTTTTAAACCAACAATTCTTGTGTTTTCACTGGAAAATAATTTCTTTTTATACGCTCCACTTAAAAACTTATCTTTATTTATATTTGATGAGTATATATGAGCTATGTAAGTTATCGCTCCTAAACTCGAAAAAAAATCCATAACTTCTAAACTAGTAACATATACACCGTCTTTTTCAGAAATCAATTTTTCATCTAGCCACTTAATTACTTTCTCTTCATTATTTTTATCATCATCTAATATTGCTACTACATGAAGCTTGTCAGCACATGATATTTCTATTCCTCGAAATAGTATTGTTTCAACATTATATTTAGCTTTTAACTTTTTTAGATGATGTATACATAATTTTAATTTATCTATCCCCTCAAATGTATTATGATCTGTAACAACAGCTATCTCATATTGATTTATTAATAATTCATGAGCCAGCAATAAAAAAGCATATATTTCTTTTTTGTTTTCAAAAATATTAAAATCTCTACCGAACTTTACATCTCTTTTTCCATTTATGAGAGGTATAATACTTCTTTCATAAATTATATCTTCTAATTTCTTTTCACTTATTTTTTTATATCCATCCGTGCCTAAATTCTCCATTAATTTATAATCATGAGAAGCTGGAGTATGAATATGAAAAATTGACTTTCTAGGAAATCCAAAATTATCCCTAGTACTCTTAATGTGTTTATATGCTTCTATTACTTCACCATAAGTTCTTGTATCTTCAGCCATACTTCTCCTTAATAATCCCTAATGCTTAACAATATTTCTTATATAGAATAATCACTCTGATCTTCTGCAACCATTTTTAAATCAATTGAATTTCCAAGTACCGTTGATGAAAATAACAAATATAAGTAAGAATCTTATTTACCATTTACCTCAACTCTATTTTTTATATTCAATAATATCTCCAATATCACATTGAAAATACTCACAGATCTTTCCTAATGTTTCTAAACTTACATTTTCGTCTCTTCCCATTTTTGCTATTGTCTTGGGTGTTGTTGCTATTGCACATTGTAAGTCTGTCTTTTTCATATTTTTATCTATTAATAACTTCCATAATTTATTATATGAAAATCCCATATCATTCTCCAATTCTATATTTTACCTTTCTAAATGTATAGATTAACTACCTAATTATAGCATATAACACAGATTCCTTTCAATTATATGATTTACCGCGTTAAAATGAGCAAAAAAAGGCTGTGAGTTTGAATGCTCACAGCCTTTTTCTTATATACTCTTGAAAGTATTATCTGAGTTTTCATTTATTGTTTTAAGACCACTTTTTATTGCAAGTAAGACACCTGCAATTATAAAGACAAATACTATTAATATAGGAGTATAATTCATATTTATTAGCAGTTCTTTTATTCCAAAGCCTAATTCATAGTTACTCCTATAGGCTCTTAACACAATACCTATAGCAAACATGAAGATATATGCTAAGAAAATATTTTTAAATAATATTTTTACTTCAGCAAATACCATCTTTTCAACTTGTTTTTCTGTCATACCAGTAGTTGATAGAAGTTTAAAGTCATTGGATCTCGCTCGTAGATTTCCCTTAAAGCTATTATAAGCATTGGACAGAGCGATGGTTATAAGAATGATTTGTATAGCTAGGTTTAAAAGTCTTTCATTCCTTGTTTGCTCTTTGCTTGCTGCTTCTCTTAAAATTTCTGTAGCTGTTCCATGGTCAGACTTTGGTACATAATTTGAAATTACTTTTTCGGCATCTTCAAATACTTTTTCCTTGTTTTTTTCAGCCTTTATTTTTACAAAATAATAATAAACAGGATCTGATTTATCTATTCCATACTCATCAATAAATTTCTTCATATTACTTGTGCTTGTGTAGATGGGTATTTCATTATTATTATAAGCTTCTAAGTCATAAGGCATTTCATCAATACTTGCATCAATCTTTATATTCATTGATTTCCCCTGTGCATTATATTTTAAAGAAATATCTCCAGATTCCTTATCAGAAATTTTTATATACTCGCTAAAAGCATAAGGCGTTCTACTGTCTTTTCTTATCTTATTAAGCAGTAAGTAAGATGCATTAGAGATGTTATTTTCTTTTAAAATTTTTTCAAAATCTTCATCTTTTAAAGAATATAAACTTGCATATAGTCTATCTTTTGCTATTTTTCCACTATCAATAGAATTTTTTAAGTCTTTAGAAATAAAGTCTTTATTCTCGTCAAGGTAAAACTTAGTGTCATTTCTTTGATATAGGTGAAGCTCTTTTATTCCGTCAACTTTTTCTAAATCAGCTAATAAGTTTTCATCTAAATTCTTATCAGTGTAAATACTTGAATTAAAATTGTAAGGACTCTTATAAGAATTATATTTTTCATTCAAAGCTCTATAGGACTGACTAACTAAGACTGTGGTCAGTACAAAGGCAGACAGAGCCATTGAAATTACAATAATTCGATAGGTTGAACGATAGGATCTGTAATAATCTTTTGCTAAAGTTTTTTCTATAGCTCCATTTATTTTTGATTTTCCTAATTTAATATTTTTTTCTGTAATACCATTTAATCCCTCGATAACCTTTATCTTTGAGCTTTTCTTTGCAGGAATCAATGCTGAAAAATAAACCATTAACAAGGATAACAAAATAATTATTAAAATAGACCCAATACTTGGTATTACTAATTTAAAGCCTGGAGATTTTAAACTTTCTCCTAAAATATTTGATATTTTTTTATAAGAGATAGCATTGTTAAACCACAACAAATATAAGAGCAGATTTGCAAAAGCCCAAGATAAGACTGTCCCTAAAGCTATTGGCAAGATTGAAAGTTTAATTGCCTTCTTACGAATCATTTGCCTGACTTGCTTTTTAGTCATTCCAGTACTTTTTAAAAGAGCAATTTCCTTTAAATCTCTATTATTCCATACATTAAAAGCACCATAAATTATAAAGGCAAAAAGTACACAGAGAAAGAAAGCCATCCCATATTTTTCTATAGCTAAATTGATTACGCTTTTAGGTGGAATAATTCCTTTGGGATAAACCATACTATGCTCTAAAATATCTTTGTTGTAAAACACTCTTCCAGTATCCAATGCTTGTTTCTCATCAATATTCATTTCAGACAAAATTTTTCGAGTCTTTGTATAGGTATCCCTTATGCTTTTATACCAAATCCATGCTTCTATTCCATCATTGTTTTCAAATAGATAATCCTTTTTATTGCTATCTGCTAAACCTATAAGCATAGTATCTTCAAAAGAATATCCATAATCATCGTAAACGCCAACTATGGTATATGTCTTTTTATTTTCAATAATCTCAGAACCTAAATCATACTCCTTATTTTTTATTAAAAATCTCTCTGGTACTAAAAGTTCATTTGAATTTTCCGGTTTTCTACCATTTTTGATTTCATAGCCGAGAAGACTTTCAGAATCTCCATTTTCATATATAACTGCATTTAAGTCCGTATTAATGATTTTATTAAAAGATACTTTTTCTATGTCTGTATCGTTTTTTAATTTATCATAAAAACTTTTGTCAATTTCAGCTATATCTACATGATAATCTCCAATAGTTTTCTTTACATATTCATACTGTTCAGTGTTCATAAAGTCGAAAATAAAAATAACAGTTCCTAGTAAAATTACTGCCAAAAGTATGGAAATTTTAATGGCTAGGGTGTCTTTTTTATTATTTTTAACAGCTCCACTGGCAAGATCATTAATAATTTTCATAAGACTCATCTCCCAAGAAACTTAACCTACCATCCACCATCTTATAAACTTTATCACATGCATTTGCCACCTTTTCATCGTGGGTGATAATCATAATCGTAGAGTTCAATCTCTTATTTACTAGTCTAAAAAGTCCTGTGATTTCTTCAGAATTTTTTCTATCGAGATTTCCTGTTGGCTCATCCGCCAAGATTATTGCAGGTCTTGTAATCAAACTTCTGGCAATGGCAACTCTTTGTTGCTCGCCACCTGATAATTGTTTTGGATACCTATCAAGCTTTCCTTCTATTCCTAGTATCGATAAAATTTCCTTTAAATATTCTTCATCTGCCTTTTTATTGTCTAATAAAAGAGGAAGCAAAATATTTTTTCGAACGTTGATGTTTGGAATCAAATTAAAAAATTGATATACAACGCCTATATTCCTTCTGCGAAAGATTGTCATATCGTCGTTGTTAAACTTGGTAATATTTTTATCTTGAATAAAAATATTACCACTTGTTGGTTTATCAACTCCTGCTAATAGATGAAGCAAGGTAGACTTTCCTGACCCGCTATCTCCAATAATGGCGACAAGATCTCCTTTCTCCATTTCAAAATTCACATTTGATAGAGCGTGTACTTCTACTCCGCTGTTGTAAGTTTTTGTTAAATCTACTGTTTTTACAATATTCATATTTAGTCCTCCTTATCTTTCTTATATGATATTAGACTTAAGTGACTGGAAAGTGACTAGAAAAAAAGACTGTGCTTTATTTACACAGCCATAATTAAATCAGTTATAAAATCTTAGCTCGAAGGCATTTGATTTTTTCCCCTTATGATATAAAAGCTCTCCATTTTGCCTTTCCATGACAGATTTTGCCATAGGAAGTCCAATTCCATAACCTTTTGAATTTGGATCCATCTTGTAAAAACGTTTAAAAACTTTTTCTAACATTTCACGGTCCAAACCTTTAGAAAAATCTTCCACAAAAATACTTTTATATAGATTTGTTTCTTTAAGTTGAATTTCTATCTGTCTACCTTCTGTAGCTTCTAGACCATTCTTCATAACATTGAAAAGTGCCTCATAAGTCCATTTCTTATCGCATATAAGATCAAAATCATCTCCATAAAGGGGAATTTCAATAGGATCATTGATAAAATAGTCCTTCAAGTTTCGTATGCTATCCTCAATTAAATCTCGAGCCGAAACTCTGTCTCTTGTCATTTCAATTGTGCCAGAATCGATGGCAGCAAGTTTTAATAAAATATCAGATAGATTGTAAAGTCTAAGAAGATTGTCCCTAAGTCTAGATATATATTCTTTTACCGATTCATCTTCTTCGTCTTCTAATAAATCAAGTAATAATAGAGATCCAGTTAGAGGAGTTTTTATTTGATGGGCAATATCTTCCGTATATTCCTTTAAAATTTCTTTATTTTTCTCAGCATTTTCAGCAATCCTCTTGTTTTCTAAAATAATTTTAATAATCTCATCTCTTAATTTTCCAAATTCATCATCTATAATTTCATAATTATCCGAGTTTAAATCCAATGAATGGAGAAGGTTAAATATATTATTAATCTTATCTTCTAGCTCTATTTCTTTTTTCTTTTCAAATTTTCTAATAATTAGAAACAGAATTATATTTATTAGTAGAAAGTCGATAAGTGTTAGAATATCAAATCTTGGGTTTAGATAGACTACAAATAAAGACATCAATAAATTTAGGACTATGATAAGTAAAATTCTTTTATTCTTTCTCATTGTCCCACCTATAACCTATTCCTCTAATTGTTTTTATATGCTCTCCATACTCGCCAAGTTTATTTCGAAGTCTTTTTACAGTTACAGTTAGAGTGTTATCGTTTACTTCATAAAAATCATAACCCCATACATAATCTAAAATTTTCTCCCTTAATAGATTTATATTTTGGTTTTCTAAAAGCATTTCCAATATAGCAAACTCTTTTAAGTTAAGGTCTAGATCTATTCCATCTATTGAAGCTTGTTTTGAAATGAGATCTAAAGATAAATTTTCAAAAGTCAGTTCGTCAACCTTTTTTATTTTTCTGCTAAATACATTGTCTATTCTCGCCTTTAAAACAGGGAGAGAAAAAGGTTTTGTAATGTAATCATCTGCTCCTTGAGAAAGACCTTTGATAACATACTTATCTTCGTCTTTTACAGTAAGCATTATTACAGGAAGGTCAGAAAATTCTCTCAGCCACTTTAAAAAATTAAAGCCTGATCCATCTGGGAGATTAGCATCAAGAAGAATTAAATCAAAATCATTAAAATTAAGATTCTCTGTCTGAGAAAGATTGTTATAAATAATAGTTTCAATATTATGCTTGTTTAAGTAAGTTTTAACAGCAAAAGAAATTGTGCTGTCGTCTTCAATCATTAGTATTTTCAATTCTATACTCCAGTACTTCTGATATATCACATTTAAAATAACTACAAATTCTACCAAGTACTTCCATGCTCACATTCTCATCTTGTCCCATTTTAGCTATGGTATGAGGAGTTGTTTGTATGGCTTTTTTAGGTCTAATTTATTCATCTTTTCATCTATTAATTCTTTCCATAATTTATCATAGGAAAACCCCATAACCTTCTCCAATTCTATATTTTACCTTTCTAAATGTATAGATTAACTACCTAATTATAGCATATAACACAGATTTCTTTCAATCACATGATTTACTGCGTTAAAATTAACAAAAAAATAAAGGCAGTCCGAAGACTGCCTTTATTTACCTCTCTTCACCTTTGCTATGATCTTTCTTTTTAGATTTAGTTTTATCGTCCGTCTTAAAGCTTTTTATTTGCCCTAATATGGACTTTTTATCTTTATCTTGACTCTTTACTTGTTCTTTTGCTTTTAAGAGCTTAGAAGATAAAATACGAACATTTTTATGTTCCTTTCCGTTGTTATCAATACTTGTTTTTACTTGTCCGAATATTTTAACAAAATCTCCTTGTTTTAGGTTCTTTAAATCTTTTGTCTTATCTCCATAGGCTGAACAATTGGTATAAATTTTATTTCCATCATCATCTTTTGAAACAATTGAAAAGTTACTTACTTTGAACTTCTCTCCATTAGCATTTTCTCTTTCAAGATTTTCTACTTTACCAGCTATATTGCCCACGAGATTTATAAGATCATCTTTTTCTTCAAGTTCATTGGTATTTTCAACAATCTTACCTTGTTCTTTCATATCATCTATCATATAGTCAAAGTCATCACTTAGTAGACCTGTTGTGTCATTGTTCATATATAAAACATAGACTTCTTCAAGTGCCTTTTCATCAGTAACGCCTTTTTCTATGCTCACAAGTGCTTTTATAAAATCCTTGTAGTTATCATTCATCATTTCTTCTAAGTTTTCTCTAATATCTTTGTATTCCATAATTTCCTCCTTGTACTAAATAAGGAGAGCCTTTAGCCCTCCTCTATCTTTCTTGTCCTTTTTCAGTTTTTTCTTGATTTTTATCTTTTTCTTCTTCTAATTTGAATTTTGATATTTGTCCCAATATTGATGGTTTCTCTTCCCTTGCGTGAAGATTATCCTCTACATCATATGTTGATTCAAAGTAATCACTATCTTTAAAATCATTGTCATACCTATCTGGTATTCCATCATTATCAAGATCTTTTGCTAGTGGATCATAGAAGTTTCCATCATCATCTATTTCTAAGCCTAGGGCTTGTTTTAAGTCTTCTTCATCTACTGATACCAGATCATCAAAACTTGACATCTTTATGGCTTCAGTCATATCTTTAAGAGCTTGTGAATTAGATATATCTTCCTCTACAAAAGATTCTGTTCTAATAGCTACATTATCTACATACTGAGTCCATGTTTTTTCTTCCAAATTTACCTCATATTGAATCGAGTGCTTACCATCAGGTGTTTCTGTATAGGCAAGTCCTATATGACTTAAATCAGGATATAGTTTGTCAAAGTCATCATAGCTATTAGATTCTGAAAACTCGTAATTAGAATAATCAACTATCGCCCTCTTTAAATCTTCTAATAGTGGTGATTGGTTTTCTAATTCTTCTACTTCTCCCATATCTAAAAGTTTATTAATTTCAGCTAGTCTTAGTGTCTTATCCCTTAACTCATCTGCTTTTTCAAATGGTTTTGTCAATTCTACTTTGGCATTTTCTAAAGATTCTTTATAGTTTTCAAAGTTTTGATTTAATCTTTCAAGTCTTGAAGGCATTTTTTCAATTGCATTATCAAGCCTTGTTATATTACCATCAGTAGAGTTTGAAAACTCTCCGAAGTATTCTGCTTTTCCTAGGAGTTTAAAGGTGTGAGCATTAGTCATAAAGTTATATGAAACTTGTAAGTCTAAATTTCTATATTTACCAATGACCTTGCTATCATTTATCTTTACCTTTTTTATTTCTTCTAATAGTTTCTCTCCAGCTTCTTTCTTATCTAAAATTTTATTTCCTCCAAGACTGATTGAAGTGAATTTGCTATCACCTTCTCCTAATTTTTCAACACTTGCAATATCTTCATTAACTGCTTGTATTTCCATTTCAGTTTTTAAAATACTTTGAGGATAAATTTTATTTACCTTATCTTCAAGCTTGTATTTATTAGACTTGTAGTTTGATTCCAACATTTTTAGTTTTGTAACTTCGTTATCTAAATCCATTTTTTCTTTGATTAGAGGATTACCAGTAGCTAAAGCCTTAATTTCTGAATAGGATAGGCTTGCTTCATCAACATCTTCTGCAACTCTTACTGGAGTTTTTGAAGTCATAATTTGAGAAATGAATTTCTGCTTATTTTCTATTGTCTGGTCGAGTAGGTCGGGGATATTACTATCCCTTTCCCCTCTAAGAACCGTGCATGAGAGTTTCCCCTCACACGGCTCAAGTTTTTATAAGCCCTAATTAAAGAGCCAGCGTATTTTCTTTATCATTTATATGCAATTTTCTATGACACCAAGGGTGTACTAATGTTTTAAAGGTAATATTGTTTTGAGTTGTTTGATGTACTCTAAAGTCTGTATCCAGAGTTATTTTCTCTCCACAAACAGGGCATATTCCGTTTTGAGTTTTATACAGTCTATTTATAACTGTACGCCCTTTAAGTTCGTTTCGTATTTTTAACTCTTCTCTTTCTTCAAAGTATATTTGCCAATTTTCATCAAATGGATTTGCTTCAGCTTGTGTCTTGGTAAATCTCTTAATATCAGTATCTGTAGCATATTTAAGACGAAGATAGTATTTCTCGCCATTTTCCATTCTGTCTCCAGTTGCTACACTAAAAGTCCAAGTTCTATTTCCAATCGTATGGAAATACTTTTTAGCTATCCATTTTCTACTTTTCTTAGGATGTCTACGAACACACCAGTTCCACAGGCATTTATATATTTCATAATCAAGTTTTTCAAACGCTTTTGATGAAACATTATATTTCTGATAGTTTATCCAACCTATAATAATTGGATTTAATTTTCTAATCAGAATTTCTTGTTTCATTGACGGATTATCCTTTATGATTTGTCTTATTTTATCAACAATAGCCTTGAAGTTCTTTTCAGATGGTTTTGTTAGTAACTTATCTTTATACATCCTAATATTAACTCCAAGAAAGTCGAAGCCGTCATTTATGTGCGTTATGAGTGTCTTTTCCTCAGACAGTTCTAAACCTCTTTCTTCTAAAAATTTTACAATGATTGGCTTAACACCATTTTCGAGCAATTCAGCACTTTCTCCTGTAACGATAAAATCATCTGCATATCTGACAAAATTAACTTTTGGGAAATATGCTTTCTTATTTACTGTTCTTTTATGATATTTTTCTTTGATTGCTTTTTCTAACCCATCCAATACCATATTAGATATTACAGGTGATATTGGTGAACCTTGTGGGCTTCCAGTTTCTGTAGGAAATAATCTTTGCTTTTCTATATATCCGCATTCAAGCCAAAGTTTCAATAACGACTTGTTCATTGGAATATTATTCATTATCCATTCGTGGCTAATATTATCAAAGCAACCTTTTATATCTCCTTCAAGCACCCATTTTGCAGATTTCTTTTTATTTAGAGATGTAAAGCATTGCTCAATAGCATCCTGCGTACACCTTTTAGCTCTAAATCCATAAGAATTAGGGTCAGCAGTAGTTTCTGCTATGGGTTCAAGTGCAAATTTATATAGGGTTTGCATTGCTCTATCTGTCATTGTAGGAATGCTGAGAGGTCTTTTCTTCCCATTTTTCTTTGGTATATACACTCTTTTAAGAGGCTTAGGTTTATATCCTCTTAAGTTTAACTTTCCTATTGCATTATACTTTGCCTGTGGTGTTAGCCATAGTTCGCCATCAACACCACTTGTTTTCTTGCCTTGGTTTTCAGTTACCCTCTTAATAGCCAAGGCTTTTGCATAAAATGAAGTTGTGAGTAAATGCTGTAAAGATTTTACCTTTCCGTATTTACTCATTTTCCACGCTTTCACAATACGCATTTGTAGTTTTTTAACATAGCTTTCTGCTACTGAAAAATCTATACTTTCCCAGTCTTTAGCTCTGTTAGTAGTAGCACACATTTTACTGTTCATTTGCTTTCTCCTTTCAAAAATTCTACAAGTTCTCTTGTGATTAAAAACCAAATGGAAGTCTGCACTCTTTCAAGTTAGGGCAAATTTTGAACCCCTATCCATCTCATTACAAGATGGCGTTCGCTTTTTCCATTATCCTTTACCTGCACCATTATCAGCATTTCTTACGATTTGCCTTGCCTTTTGGCAACGGTACAGGCTTACCATGTTCCACTTAATTAACATTGATAACTTAGGCTCTACCTCTCTGCCGGTAGTCATTTTGTCCGTGTAATCCCACTGTGGAAAGGATTATCCGACTACGCACCATTTTGGTTCAGGCTTGTCAGCAACTTTAGCCTGTTCGCCTTAACGGCATTTATCAGTAGTTCACATATGTTAGCCATATTATCAAGCCTCGCTCCCTAACCGCCTTGTTGCTGGCAGTTTCGGTATTCCCTCACGGTTCAACCTCAAGTAGGGCTACTTTAATATCGGCTTACCACACCTAAGTGCAGTCGATACTTGGCTCAACTAACGGAATAGTTGGTTTGGTCATTATGCCAAACAGTTAAATTAAGCGACTTCATGTCGCACCCACAAATAAGAATCAAAGGTATTTTCTGTTACATATCTAAAGATATTGACTTTATCATTTTCATTACCTTGACGAACAATTCTACCACTTCTTTGCTCTAGGTCAGACGGTCTCCAAGGGACGTCTAAATCGTGTAAGGCTATTAGTTTATTTTGTACATTTGTACCTGCTCCCATTTTTTGAGTAGAACCTAATAAGACTCTTACTTCTCCTCTTCTTACCTTAGAGAACAATTCATCTTTTTGTTTGTCTGTATCTGCTTCGTGGATAAAGGCTATTTCTTCTTTAGGTATTCCCATATTCACTAGCTTATTTCTAATATCATCATAGATATTAAATTCTCCATCTCCTTTTGGTGTAGACATATCTGAAAATACTAATTGGGTCGATGAATTTTCTTTTGTCTTATCCCAGATTGAAAAGATATTTTTTACACATACATTTACCTTCGAATTAGGATCATCTGGAAGTAGTGGGTTTATTAATCTTTGGTCAAGGGCAAGTTTTTTACCATCATTTGTAATCTTTAGCATGTTATCTTCTGTAGGCTCGACTTGGTTATTTCTA
Source organism: Anaerococcus murdochii (assembly GCF_019957155.1). Classification (NCBI taxonomy): domain Bacteria; kingdom Bacillati; phylum Bacillota; class Tissierellia; order Tissierellales; family Peptoniphilaceae; genus Anaerococcus; species Anaerococcus murdochii. The sequence continues at coordinate 2,009,004 of NZ_JAIPME010000002.1, forward strand.
ACCGCATCAGCTCTTTCTGAAATAGCTTCTAATATTTCTTTTTGTTCCTCAGTAGGTTTTGTTTTAATAACTTCGAAGTTTGCTTCTGGTACTGGCAAATTTAACATATCTGAAGTCTTTATATCTGCTACTTCTTTAAACATGCTCATCAGTTCTGGCAAGTTATAAAACTTTGAAAATCTTGTCTTTTGCCTATATCCAGTGCCTTCTGGAGATAATTCAAATGTGTTTTCTGTTTCTCCAAAAGTAGAAGCCCAGGCATCAAAATGTTCTAATCCTCTTGTTTTTAAATCGTCATATTGAAGGTATCTTTGCATTGTATAAAGCTCTGTCATTGAATTTGATATTGGTGTACCAGTAGCAAATACAACTCCCTTACCATCTGTCATTTCATCCATATACCTACATTTCATATACATATCCGAAGACTTAAAGGCTTCACTCTGACCGATACCCGCAACATTTCTCATCTTGGTATGCAAGAATAAGTTTTTGTAATTATGAGCTTCGTCTATAAATAACTTATCTACTCCTAGTTCTTCAAAGGTTATTACATCATCTTTTTTAAAGTCATCATTTAGTTTTTCAAGTCTTACCAAGAGTTTCTTCTTTGTCTTTTCTAGTTGTTTAACGGTAAAATTTTCCCCTCTATTTCTTTTATTCTCGTCAATAAAGGAAACTATATCATCTATTTGGTCTTGTATATGCCTTACCTGGTATTCCTTGGACATTGGTATTTTTTCAAATTGAGAGTGTCCTATGATGACCGCATCATATTCTCCCGTTGCAATCCTACCAATAAATCTTTTCCTATTTTTAGGTTGGAAGTCTTTTTTATCGGCCATCATAATATTTGCTGACGGATATAATTGCATAAACTCCCTACCAATTTGAGTGGTTAGATGGTTAGGAACTACAAATAATGACTTACTTGCAAGTCCCAACTTTTTAGATTCCATAGCAGAAGCTACCATTTCAAAAGTTTTTCCTGCTCCTACTACATGGGCAAGTAGTGTATTTCCACCATAAAGAGTCCTTGCTATGGCATTTTTTTGATGTTCTCGTAGTCTGATTTCAGTATTCATTCCATCAAAAGTTAAGTTAGAACCATCAAATTCTCTATTTCTAATTGAATTGAATTTTTCATTATAAATCTTTTCTAGCCTATATCTTCTATCAGGATCTTCAAATATCCAATTCTTAAATTCTTCTTTAATCAGTTCCTGCTTTTGACTTGCAAGCATAGTTTCTTTTTTATTTAATACAGAAGTCTTAGACCCATCATCATTTATTACTTGGTCAAATACCTTCGTATCTTTTAGATTAAGAGCATTTTCAATTAGCTTATAGGCATTTACTCTACTTGTACCATAAGTCATGTTAGCAAGGTCATTAGTCGAGTCAACACTTTTACCTTCAATGTTCCATTCACTTGTATGTGGTGAGAACCTAACATTTATATTCCATCTATCATAACCTGGTGTTTTTAAAAGATTAAAAGTAAAGTCTTCTATATCTTTTTGAGGTATCCAAGTTGCTCCTAACCTTACATTTATATCAGAAGCAGTAAGTTCTTCAGGCATAACTTCTTGTAACTTTTCTCTTTGATATTTGAGTTTGCCTAACTCGTTTAATAATGTGTCTTTCTTTTCAGAAGGTGCTAAATCTATTACATTTTCAATTTCTCCGATATATGAATTGAGGTAGCCAATCTTTTCTCTGATATTACCACTTAAATATTCATCAGCCGATACATATGAAAAATGAAATGGATCGTCATTGTCAAAGTTCTCAAAGGGCATTCTGTTATTTATTAGGTCTGTATCCTTAATATCTAAAAATATCTCGCCCTCAAGCTCACCAATTAAGGTGTTCCTATCTTTACTTGTGATAGATTCCATATATTCAAAATCTACATATCCTTTTTGTGAAACTGATAAGACTAAAGCTTCAAGGGAAGTGTCTACATGGTCTACTACTTTTGCCTTTGTGATTGTTCTTTTTGAGAATATATCACTCTTAGCTTTGAAATTATCCTCATCATCAAGTATTTCTATTGATGATACCAAAGGAAAGTTTGAGTCTTCCTTTAAGGCTCTAGTGTTTGATAAGGAGTTAATAAAGCCATGTTTCTTTGAAAAGTTATCATAGACTTCATTTAACTTTGCTTGTGACTCTTCTATTTCTTCGTCTGAAAAATCGTCCTTTTGCTTTTCTATTACATCTTTTAAAGCATTCATTACATCAAGATAATCTTTTATCTTTTCTTTATTTTTATCTGATATATTCTGCTTAATTAATACTGAGTTTTCTCTTAGGTAGACTTCTTCATCAATGATGGTATAGGAAAAATTCTTAACATCATCTGTTGCTGGAAGACTTAATTCTTCATCTTCCAATAGCTCGACTTCTTCATATTTTGAATTTGAAGATATTTCCTTACTTGCAAGATCCATTAAATCCTTTAGATTTTCGTCTTCTTTTTCATCACAAGTAATTGTATTTCCAAATCTTCCAGATACTTCTTTCATATCCCCTAATACCATTTGAGGATTATCTACAAAGTATTTATTATAGGTCAAACCCTTTTTATCAGTTGATAGGTGTATCCAATCATCATCTCTTTCTATAACTGAATCTCTCTTCTTTAAGAAAATAATATCTGAAGTAACTTCTGTACCAGCAAGTCCTTTAAATGTTGTATTAGGTAGCCTCATAGCTCCTAAAAATTCACATCTTGCATTAATATATTTTCTAACAGATTCATCTTTTTTATCCATAGTTCCAGATGAAGTTATGAAGGCGATAATTCCTCCATTTCTTACCTTATCTATTGACTTTGCAAAAAAATAATCGTGAATCAGAAAGTTATTTCTGTTATATTCACGATCGTTAACTTTAAAATCTCCAAAGGGAACATTTCCTATTACCAAGTCAAAGAAATTATTTGAGAAGTTTGTTTCTTCAAAGCCTTTAATTTGAATGTTAGCTTCAGGATAAAGTTCTCTTGCTATTCTTCCGCTTAGACTATCTTTTTCTACTCCATAGACTTTAGAGCCTTGTATTTCACTTGGCATATTACCAATGAAATTACCTACTCCTGCAGATGGTTCAAGGATGTTCCCAGTCTTAAAACCCATATCTGTTAGGGTCTTATATATTCCATCCATTACCTCTCTAGGTGTATAAAATGATGTAAGAGTGGACTCTTTAGCATTCAAATACTCTTCATTTGTTAGATTTTCTTTTAAAATATTTCTTGCTTCAAGCCATTGTCCTCCCTTTTCTTCATCAAAGACATCGGCAAGACCACCCCAGCCTAGATAATCAGCAAGATAGGCTTGTTCATATTCTCTTGGACTCCTATTTTCATTTTCAAGTCTTTTTAGCATTTTAATAGCTTTTATATTTTTATCTAGCTTTTCTGATGGTGTAAGGTATTCTGAGTAGATATGATTTTTCAAGTCATAATTTCTAGCAAAACTTAGCTTTTCCTTATTAGGTTCATAGCCTAGATTTTTTAAATCCTCTTTACCCCTCAATAAGTTTTCGGCTGCTTCTCTTGGAACATTGTATCTATCCATCATTTGGTCAATTTCAGGATTGTGGTTATCTATAAAGCTTTCTTGCTCTACTTGTCTTTCAATTTGTTTTTCATGCTCAGATAATTTGTATATCTCATAATTTCCACTATCTAAAAGGTCATCAATCTTTCTACTTTCTTCAAATGTTTCACCTTTATATAAAGGGAATTCTTCCCCATTAACTTCTACCTTAGTTCCAGCTTCAATTAAGTTAATTCCATCAAAGGTATTCTTATCTTCTAAAATAAATTCTTTTCCAACCTTTACTGCTAATTTTTCTGATGTTTGAGTTAGATTTTCAAAGATTTCTTCAAGGTATGAATCGTTTCTATATGGAATTACTTCCGAACCCCTAATCATACCTCCCATATACTCCATATTATCTCTAATGGTTACAGTTTTAAGTCCTCCACTTAGTTCATCAAAATCTGTAATGGTAAAGTCCTTATCTTTATATCTAACTTGATCGCCTATCTTAAACTTAGGCTCTATCTTTTCCTTAACTTCTTCTTGTAATGATTTTTCCTCACTTAGTGCAACTTGCTCTTCTAAATATGAAAATTCACGCTCATTTACTTCTTCACCATCACCAAGGTCAATCCTATAGTGTTCGACAACTTCGCCATCTACATAGTGGTCAAAATAGAATTTGAAATATCCGATATAATCATCAGTCATTTCTCCAAATTCATTTTCTCCATGAGTTAGATTATGGTCTTTAACATCTATATCCTTTTGTCTTAGGACATTTATTAAATCCTTAGTTACTATCTGCCCACTATAATCGGGAACTAATTCGTGGTTTTCATTAAATTCTACAATCCAGTAATCTTTTCTATTTTCAGTGTTTTTGTCATCAAAAAAAGAAGCTTCATCAGCTTCCTTTTCTTGGCTTATTTCATTTTCTAGGCTTCCACGTATTCCTTGATTGCCATCTTCTTTACTGTTGCCATCAAGTTGTTCATCTGTCCTTGGTATTCCTCTGGATTCTCTCTCATCATCTTCTCTGTCAATCCTTGTGCTTTCATCATTTTGACTTTTTCTCTCTTGATAAAGTCCACTGCCTGATTTTGAATTTCCTTCAGATGGTTCAAAAGTGTTTTCTCCTCGTACATTTTCTGAAGTTTCTTCCAGTTCTCCATCTCCTCGCTCCCTACCAGGTAAGACAGTCTTAGAACTGCGTATGTTGGATTCGGAAATCTCTCCATAAATTCCAGATCCCTCTCCATCATGTCCAAGGTTTTCTCTTCGATCTTCATTGCTATTTCCTCTGTCGCTTCCATCTGTGAAAACTCGTCCATCTCTAATTCTTGACCTATCATCTCGTCTATATAAATCATCTTGACCTCCTTTATCTTCATTTATATTTTCTATATCTCTATTATAGTCGGCAGCGACCCTTTCTGTCAGCAGCCTAGCACGATCCATTCCCTTAGATTTTTCTATTGTGCTATCTATAATATCTTCGCTAACCCTTGATATTACAAGACCTATCTGTTCTAAAGAAATAGTATTAATCCTAGAAAAATTATTTTTTAAATTTTCCGTATCCATAGGATAGACTGTATTAAACCTATTAGCTACTGCATAAGATATTGAGTCTCTCATAAACTTTTCAAAACTCAGTCTATCCTCTATATCTATTCTCAAATCAGCAAGAGCCAAGTTAATATATTCATCTCCATAAATTCGACTCAAAGAAAATATATTTTCATTGAGTGAATCACTATCTTCAAATGAAGAATCTCTTATTATTTCTTTTAAAGCCTCGTTATGATTTTCATGATCAAACTGCCATAAGCTAACCTCATTAATATTCCTATCCATTGATGTGGTCTGACTAATATCAAAAATATATGAAACTTTTTTGTTTACATCACTTCCAACTAAAATTGGAATACCCTTTTGACCTCTCATAACAACTCTGCCCAAATATTTTTTCCACATATCAAAAGTCGCACAAGCTCTAGCTTCAGGTTCTTTGTTATATATACTTAATTGGCTAGAAAAATCATATTTCTGATTATTGCCTATAACTTTTAAGAGTTTTAAATATTCTTTTTCATCTTGCAAAACTTCATACTTTATTGCTTCTTGTATATTCTTAAAATCATTTACTTGCATTTCCTACCTCCATTCTATGAATTTCTTTTATAATAGCCATTAAAACATCAACCACAATAGAATTGCCGGCCTGCTTATATAGCTTGCTTGAAGTACAATTTTTTCTTCTTGGATGTGCTTCTTCTAGTTTGTTAATATCAATGTCATCAAAACCCATGAGTCTTAAACATTCTCTTTCTGTTAAATACCTATATTTACCATTTCCAATATCTATTATTCCTGAATTAGGAACTCTCATCTGTTTTGTAGAAATAGTATAAGAAAAAGCTTTAATCACTTTTAATCGCCCTCTAAAACTGTTATCTATGCCTTTATTTAAAAATTTCAGCATATAAGGTTGGGTCATTGTATAAAGTTCACTTACATCCTTTTCAAAAAATTCACTTAGTGGTCTTGTTTCTTTCCTCTCCAATTTATTAAAAGAAAAGTTATTTGCTCCAAGACATGAAACAACAAATATCCTCTCCCTTTTTTGAGGTATCCCAAAGTCCATTGCATTTAAGATTTTATACTTGCTTTCATATCCTAGGCTCTCTAGCTCTTTTAGATAAATAAAAAAGGAGTCCCTCATATTTCTATCAAGGACTCCCTTTACATTTTCCCAAATTATCCATTTAGGTTTGTCTTTCATTTCTTTAATTATTCTAATTGTTTCAAATAGTAAGCTTGATCTAGTTCCTGAATTCTTTGCTCCTCCCTGCTTTTTTCCTATTCTTGAAAAGTCTTGGCAAGGACTTCCATGCATAACTAAGTCTATCTTCTCATTAGGAGCTTTATATCCTACTACTGATTTTGCTTTATAATCTTCTCCATAAAGTGCGTTGTATGATTTAACACAAGCCTTATCTATTTCTACATAATCAACAACTTCATAAGGTATCTTTAAATTAATAAAAGCCTTTCTAATAGCACCTATGCCGCCGAAAAGCTCTAATATTTTTACCTTATTCATTTAGATTATTCTTGTACCTATCTACAAGCTCCTTTATACTATCTTCTATTTCTCTTAAAAAGTCTTCTTTATCAACTTCGCCAGAGCTAATCTTTGCAAGTTTCATTTCCCATTCAGATGTTGTTTCTGCTGATTTAAACTTATCCTCTACAATCGATACAAGTCTATTGCCTTTTTCTGTTACAAGTAGATTTTTCTTATCTCTTCTTATAAGATCCTTATGGATAAGATTTTCGATAATTCCTGCTCTTGTAGCTGGTGTTCCTAAGCCTTTTCTTTCTACTTCTATAGCTTTATCCAAAGATTCTACTCCTGCATTCTCCATAGTCTTTAAAAGTGTATCTTCATTATAATGACTTGGGGCTTTGGTGAATTTCTCCGATATATTTTTAGAAGTTAGCTTAATTTTATCTCCAGTCTTTATATCTGGTAATTCATTTTTTTGTTTTTCTTTTCCATAGCTCTTTAGATACTTGGTATAACCTTCATCGATTATAGTCTTGCCACTTGCATTGAAGTTAAATTTATCATATTCATATCTGATTTTTCTACTAGATTCCTTTAAGTTATCCGAACATGAAGCAAGTAATTTATCCTTAATTAGATTATAGATTTTACTTTCTTTATCAGTTAAATCTTTGGCTTTTCCAATACCTGATATAGTAGGAATAATTGCATAGTGGTCTGTAACTTTAGATGAATTAAAAATAGACTTAAAGTTTGATTCATTGATTTTAAAATCTTCTTCAAGTCCTTCCAATAATTCTTTCATAGTAGTAACCATATCATCGGTTAAATACCTACTATCTGTTCTTGGGTATGTGATTAGCTTTTTTTCATACAAAGCTTGTGCCAGGTTTAAAGTGTCATTTGCTGAATATCCAAAATATTTATTTGCTTCTCTTTGTAAGGTCGTGAGATCATAAGGCTTATCTGGTTTTGTGCTTATTTCTTTATCTTCTACCTCTGTAATAACTATTTCATCTTCTAGCAGATTTAATAGTTGCTCTGCAACTTCAATTCTATCAATCCTATCCGATACAAGTTTCAATCCTTTATAAGATAGATCAACTGTATAATATTTTTTCTTCTTAAATAGGTTTATTTCACTATCCCTTTTAGCTATTAAATATAGGGTTGGGGTTTGTACTCTACCAACAGAATATGTTTCCTTGTAAATGCAAGAATAAAGCCTACTTAAATTCATTCCTACCAGCCAATCTGCAATAGCTCTTGCACTTGCCGATCTATATAAGTCTTCAAAGTTTTCCCCTTCTTTAAGATTTCTAAAGCCATCCTCAATAGCTTTGTTTTCCATTGAAGATATCCAAAGTCTTTTAATCTTCTTCTTACATTTAGCTTGATTATATACAAGTCTAAAAATAAGTTCTCCCTCTCTACCAGCATCACAAGCATTTATAACTGTGTCGATGTTCTTATCATTTAAAAGTTTTTTCAAAATTCCATATTGTTTTTTAGTGCTTTTAGATACTTCATAAATATATTCTTCTGGAATTATTGGAAGATTTTCTATTGACCATTTCTTCCATTTTTTATCGTGTCTTTCTGGACTTGCCATTTGAATTAAATGACCGACACACCATGAAACAATGTATCCACCTCCCTCATAATATCCGTTTTTTCTTGTTCTTGCTCCAATTACTTTTGCAATTGTAACTGCTACACTAGGCTTTTCTGCTATTACTAACTTCATTAATACCTCCATAAATAAAAAAAGAGCGAAAGATTTCTCTCTCGCTCAAAGTTTTTCTCCCGAATATTATATTTTTTTCGGAAGAATTCGATTTACTTATTAATTTCTTTTTCTATTTCTTGAAGAACTTTTATAATCTCTTCAAAGTTTGGATATTCTCCATATATCATTTCTGACATAGCCTTATAATCTTTTTCTATTTCAGAAAATCGGTATTTTCTTGGGACTAATTTTAATCTACCATCTAATGCTTCTTCATACCTTGCCCACTTCCTAGGATAAAACTTCATTTTGAATTCAGTTACTTTCTTTAATAACTCCTTATCCTCTAAGGCTCTGTCTTTGAAATCTGAATTTGCTATTTTATATAAGTCATAAAAGTGTCTTGCATACCTATGTGGCATAGGAGAAGATTCTGGTCTATTTGCTTCGTGGTGTAAAATTGTTGCTTTTTCCCAAAAAGTTCTCTCTGCTGATACTGTTCTTATATTAGTTTTTTCTTTAAAAACATTTGGATAGGCTTCTCCAATTATTGGCAGGATTTCCACTTCAATTGCAGGTGTCCATGCTGCAAGACTTCCTATTTCGAGTCTTATATTTTGTGTCAAATAATTAGATTCAAAGATTTTAGGATATTTACATAGAATTGTTTGTGGATCAAGAGTATCAATCATAAATTCAAAGTCCATGTCCTTGAAATCTTGTTCTAATACTTTTAATAATTCATCTCTTAAAAAGATTTCAGTCTTTTCATTGACTTCTTTGTTGAATTTATCCTGTTTAGTATTTGATCTTTCTAACCAAGGTTCTTTTTCTTCGTAACCTAATACTCGCCAATCTAAGATTAGATCTATATCTTCAGAAAATCTTTCTATAAGTCCAAAGCATTTTGAAAGTGATGTTCCTCCTTTAAAGGTAAAATATTCCCTCCATTTGTTTTCATTAAATAGATAATCTAAGATAAAAGTAACCCAATAGTCTTTTTCAATGACTGCTTCAGATATATTTTTCTTTCTGGCTGTATTTACTATTAAAACTCTTAAGTCTTCTTTGTCTTCTATATAAAACTTATTCATTTTTGCCCTCACAAATTTCCCTTATTACTTCATATACCCATGCAGGAACTGATTTTGATTCGTTCATTAAGTCTATTCTTTCTTTTTCACTTAAGTTTTCTCTTATTTTTTGTATAACTTCGCTGGTTATATTTTCTTTACCTAAAGACTTAATTGCTTGAATAACTGTTGCAGTCTTTAGGGACATATTAGCAATCTCTCCTGGATTTACTTTTTTAAATTCTAAAACCGTATCCCCAATTTTATATTCTTTATATCTTCCACTAGATATATATTTATAGTGAGTTGGAACTTGTGTTGAAAGTCCTAATAAGTTTAAGGCTGTACTATTATATGGTGCAATATTCCAATTGTATTTTCTTGCTATGGCAAGTGCTAACTCGTGAATTGATACTGCTTCGTACTCTCCGATTAATTCACTGTATATTGGATTATAATAGAATCCATTAATTACTCTTTTTATTTTATTTTCACTAACTAGTTGATTTAAAGTTCTACGAACAGTTTCATTTCCTGCTATATCTAAGAAATCATTGTTTATAAAAACTTTTCTGCTATCAAAATCATTAATTCTATTTTTTATTTGATCTAAATAGGAATTCATTTTGCACCACCTTTCTCCCGAATATTGTATCATATTCGGGAGAAATAATCAATTTAGATTAAATTTTCATATCCTTATAATAGTTCATCGTCATCATCATCTAGTGATTCTTCATTACTTTCTTCATTGTCAGATTCATCTTCTGACTCACTAATATAATCTTCATCATCTTCTTCAAAGTCTTCCAACATTTTATCTTCCTTAGCTTTAACTACCTTAAAATAATATCCTGCTCCTACTACTCCTCCAATTACAAGTGCAACAATTAGAAATGAACCTATCCCGCTTTTCTTTTCTTCTTTTACTGGAACAGTCTTAGGTTCTTCTTTTTTTACTTCTTCTTTCTTAGGCTCTTCAACCTTTATAGTATTTTTATCTTCTGATTCAATCATATTAAGTAGGTCTTGCTCCCCTACTTCTGTTAATAATCTTACATTATCTTGATTTGATGAGTGATCCACTATTAGGTGCATAGTTTTTCCACTTTTAGTTTGAAATGTTAAAAATTGTCTTACATCTACTGGATTTTCTTTATCTTTTTCTGTATCTCCACTTGGTGTAATATCTTTTCCATTCCTATCTACATTTTCAATTACTGAACCTCTTGCCTTATTTTCTTGTGTCGCAAGATTATTTACTGCCTTTGTATTACCACCTTTTACAAGTGGTGTTTTCTTAGGAGGATTATTTGAAGGCTTATTTGCTTCACTTGTATTTCCTGGTATTCTTGGAACATCTTGATAAGGAATTTCTTCTTTTGATGGTGCAAAAACATCATCTTTCAACATTTTCTCAAATTCTTCTTTTTGTGGTTCATAGATTGATTCACTTTGATTTTCTATTTGCCCTTCATTTGTCATTGCAAATGTAGTTGCTGGTACTGTAAATGTAAAAAGGAGTAACGCTATGGCTACTCCTCGTTTAATGCTCTTATTCATTTTTCTATCCTTTCTTATTTTACATTTTTAAATACATAGACTGCTTTTCTAGCATTGTCCCATTCTATTGTTTGGTTTTTACCATCTTTAATATCTCCATGACTTGCTCCAAAAGCTTTAGCAATATTTGAAATTGAAGCATGAATTCTTCCATTTATAATCACTGGCTTAACATCTGAATTGTAGACCTTTCCATCTGAATCTTTCATAACACCAGTATCAATATTTAGTCTTAATGTCTTTTTAGCTAAGATATTATTCTCTTTGTTTGAGAAAATGGCTTCACGAGTAGAGTTGTCATACTCAACATTAAAACCTAGAGTATAAGCAATATATCTTACTGGAATCATAGTTCTTCCTTGGTCTACATAAGTTTTTACATCCATATAGACTGTTGTCTTACCATCTTTGTTGATAATGTTATAAAAGTTTTTGTCTACTTGGAAAACTGCAAATTCTTTTTCATCTTTAACTTGTTTTTTACCTTGTTGTTCCTCTTGCTTTTTCATCTTGTTAAGATCAAATTGATTTAGAATGTTCTTGTCATCAGCTTTCAAAAGTTCGTCCCACTTTTTGTCTTGAGATTTCTTATCTTCTTTCTTCTCTTTGTTTTCTTTTTGGAGTTTTAGAAGTTCATCTAATTTTTTAGATAAGTCTTGATTTAGATTTTTATCTTTTTCATCTTTAGCTTGTTTCTCAAGTTTTTCTTTTGCTTTTTTATTTGCTTCCTCGATTAACTTCTTGGCTTCTTCAATTTTCTTATCTAAATCTTCTTTTAGCTTTTTAATTTCTTCTTCTGAAGCTTTTTGTTTTTCTTCTAATCCTTTAATCTTCTCTTCTAATTCTTTTTTCGTATTTTCAGAAGTTTCTTTTAAACTATCAATAACCTTTTGAAGCTCTTCAATTTTCTTACAGCATTCCGACTTAGAATTCTCTGTCTCTTTCTTTTTAGACTCAAGGTCTTTTATCTTAGCATCTTTTTCATCAAGAGCTTTTTCTAAGACCTTAATTCTATTGTCTTTATCCTCGATTTCTTTAGTTTTCTTTGCAAGTTTCTCTTCTAAAGACTCGAGCTTTTCTTGCATTTCTTTGATTTTATTTTCGTTTTTGTCGGTCTTCTCTTTCTCAGCTTCTAACTCCCATTTTGTAGATGAATAATCTTCTTTTAGTTTTGCATTTTCATCTTGTAATCTTTTTAATTCATCTTTAAGCTGAGTAATTTCTGCTATTAGTTCATCATTGTTAGAATTTTTAAGTTCCTCAATTTCTTTATTCAATTGAGTAATCTTATTATCTTTATCTCTAAGCTCTTCTTCTAGCTTAGCTTTTTCTTGTTTTAGTTTCTCTCCATTATCTTTGCAAGATTCTAACTTTTCCTTTAATTCATCTATCTTTGATTGGTCTTCTTGTTTCTTATCATTTAAGTCTTTGATCTGATTTTCTAAGTCCTTAATGTTTTTAGTTAAATCATCAATCTTATTGTCCTTTTCATCAATATCTTGCCCTGTTAAATCTGTTTGAGTATCAATGGAATATTTATTTGGATTGTATATAGTCATCTTTCCTTGATACATATCATTGTTATAATCAAATTCAAGTTCTACACTATCTACATTCTTATCAAAGACAAACTCTCCATTTTCATAACTTAATCCATTAGGAATAGATTTAAATCCTTGATTTCCGTTGAAACCAAAATGATTTTCGTAAAATGGATTTTGTTTTGGTCTATATTCAACTTCTTGATTATGGAATACTCCCTTACTGTTAATATTTGGATTGCCTAAAACTTTTATAGTGTGCAATTTATTTCTTGAAAAAGCGTATTGTTCAATTGTCTTTACAGACTTCGGTATAGTTATTTCTTGAATGTTATTTCTTTCAAAAGCATTATGTTCAATATTTGCCAAAGTATCAGGTAAAGTTACTTCTCTAAGTCCACAATTGAAAAATGCTAAACCACCAAGATAAGTTAGACTATTTGATAGTTTTACTTCATCTATACTTGCTTCATAAAAGGTAGCATAACCTAAATGCTTAACAGAATCAGGAATAATTACTTTATCCCAATGTTTGCCACGTCCAAATTCTCTTTTATATCTAAGTTCATCGTTTGAATGACTTAAAGAATAATTTCCATTTATAGATTTCGTCCCTTCAGGAAATACTAGAATATTTGCCTTCTCTTTCTTTTCTAAGCCTTTATCACTAAAGGCAATTATATTTCCCTTAGAGGAATACATAAAATCATCTTCCGTCCAAGTAACATCAGACTTTGCAAATGCACTTGTATGCACAGTTGATGTTAAAACTAATAAAAGAGCCATAAAAAAGGCTCTTAGTCTGTTCGTATTAAATTTCTTCATTATGAATGTTCTCCTTTTCTTTTAATTTTTCTTCTCTTTTTCTGTCATTGATTTTCTCCATTAATTCTTCCAAGCTAATATTGTTCCTCCTAAGAGTTACAATTATTTCTTCATTTTCAACTTGTATTTCTTCATCGCAAATTTCCTTGTATTTTGTATTTAAATCTTTTAATTTCTCTTCTATTTTTTTCTTTTTGTTCCTAATACTTACAAGCTTTCTGTTCACATAATATCTCCCTTCTATCTTGGTCTTCCAAAACCATAAAAGTGTGATTTCCAATATTTTGAATTTATTGATGTGTATTGAATCGGATCTCCTGCGTGAATCATCATTCCGTTACCTGCGTATATTCCTACGTGAGATATTGGTGTTCCACTGTTATATGTTGAGTGGAAAAATATAATATCTCCAGGTTGAGCTTCACTTGGACTAACTGGATTACAATAGTCTTTGTATATTCTCCATGCAGTTGTTCTTGGCATACTCTTTACACCAGACTTTGTAAATGACCAACATACAAATCCTGAGCAGTCAAAGTTAGATGGTCCACTTGCTCCAAACACATATCTTTTACCTATATGTTTTTCTGCTTCATTAAAAAGAGCCTTGGCAGTAGCTGAATCAAAAGCAAGACCAGGATTTCCAAAGTTTGGATTGTCTACTATTTCTCCTAAGTCCCCATTACCTGATCCAAATACATCTCCCATATTCCCCTTAGCTTCAAGAAGAGCTTCATAATGAACTACATTGTCTGGATAATCTTTAAATATTTCTCTAACAACTTCATCCATTTCTTTTTTCTTTAAAGTTACGATCAACTTTTTATATTCGTACTCTTCTTTTTCATAGGAAGTATAAGGATTGCCACGACTATCATATCTAGTTCTTGCTACTGTTCTTGTTCTGATTTCAATTTCTTCCTTAAAATCAAGCTTATACATCTTATCGAAAAGCTCTTTTAAAATTCCTTTTACTTCAGATGCTGATTTTACTTCTCCACATCTTGAAGTTATATAGGATAAAAGTTCATGGGTATTATGACCAATTTCTCCTTCTTTATTTATAATATATTCGTCATATCCAGGATGACTTGTTTTTACACTTTCGATTTGTGATTGTAGGTCATATTCCATTGATGAAAATTCTTGATTAACTTCACTTAGAACTGTGTCTTGTGATAGGTATGTTGTTGTCATTACTGAGTTTACTGAATTACTTAGTCCACTCATGCCAACACTTCCGCCACCAATTATGATTGATAGCATAAGACCTAGTCCTATTACTAAAAATAGAACCATCTTGCTTTTTCTTACTATTAGCTCTTTAGAAGCCTTACCTAAACTTAAAATAGCTTTTTTAACTCTATCTACAAGTCTTGTTTCGTGCTTTTTAGCTATCATGCTCTTCATTTGCTTTCTTTGGTAAAACTTCTTAAATCTATTTTTCTTTATATAGGCATCTGACTTTTTTAAATCTTCCAAGCCGCTTTTAAACTCCAACTTGCTTTTTCTCTTTTTTATTTTCTTATCAAGTTTAGATAGCTTTTTTAAGGACTTTTTCTTTTTATCTAGCTTATACTTCCTTATTCCATGCTGGAGTTTAGAACTTACATTAGCGGCCTTTTCTCCAGATTCTACACCAGTATTATCAGATCCTGAACTTAGATAATCTCTCACTAACTCTGAGGACTTAGCTCCAGATAATAAAACCCCAGAAGATAGACTTCCTTTAGTTTTATTCTTTAAGATATTATCCTTTAGCTTACTTTTAGACTTTTCAAGATCTCCAATCTTTTTATCTGAGATAAAGTCTTTAACATCTTGTGCCTTCTTAGAATCTTTTCTTGTAATTTTCTTAGATTCATTTTTTAAGTTATCAATTTTCTTTCGAGTGAATTTATCACTTTCATAATTTTTTCTCTTGTAGTAAGTCTTCTTTTTATTAACTTTCTTTTGTTCTGAAGGTTTAAGGCTTGTTTCTTTTTCATCTTTTATAAATTCTTGATTATTGTCTTTAAACTCAGGATTATCAAAAGTTTTATCTGTATCAACTTCGTTTAGCTTATTTTCTTTATCTTTTTCTTTAGAAATTTTCTCCTTATCTCTAAACTTCTTTTCTTGATAAAGTTTCTGTTTTCGCTTTTTATCGATATTAGCATTACTGTCGTTCTTGCTCACTTCATCTTTAACAAGCTTATCTTTTCTATATATTCTCTTGCTTTTCTCTGCTTCGATAGGTTTATCTTCACTTGTCTGGATTCGCTTAGACTCTTTCTCGTTGATTTTGTCTTGGAATTTATCCTTACTATGGATAAGTTTATCCTCATAATTTTTAAGAACTTTTCTTTTACTTGATGCCTTCTTATTGCTTATTGGTTGAGCCTTAGCTGAAATATCATCTGTTGTTAATTTATTAGAATTAATATTTCTACTATTTTCACTTTCAAAATTTACCTTTTTGAAGTCTACATCTAACTCTTCATCAAGTTTAAAGCTTTCATCTGTCCTTATTTCAAGATTAGTTTGTTTTGTTTCTTCAACCTTATCCTTATTATCTAAAACTTCTTTTCTGATTCTTTCCTTGTTTTTAGCCTTCTGAAAATCTTTTAGTTTATCCTGTTTTTGATCTTTAGCTAATACATTCTCATGGATAAGTTTAGATTCTTTTTCTGAAATTTTATCTCCGAACCTATCCTTAGTCTTAATTATCTTATTTGTATAATCATCTGAATGAACAAGTTTACTTTCAAGATTCTTTTCAGGAGCGTCCCTATTTCGTATAATTTTCTTTTGAAAATCTTTTTTTAGTTTTTTATCCATATCACACCTACTTAGCTTCTTCTGGTTTAGTTGTCATTAGCTTATATAGCATGGTGTCTTTAGGGAATTTATCTATAAATGGAACAATAGTATTTCCGAAGAATAAGAGTCCTTCACCTGCATTTGAATTAGTAATATAGTTTAACTGATAAGGCGATATTTTTAATTTCTTAGCAAGAATATCTCTATCCCCAGATGCTTGATTTAACATTAGAACAAAGTCTGTATTGTCAAAGATATTTTCAATTTCCTGACTTGTTAAAAGGTCTTTTACGTTTTGAGTTATGCCTGTTGGAATACCTCCCCATTTTCTAAATCTTTTCCAGATTTCTACTGAATATGAAGCAGTTTGTGGATCTTTTAATAAAAGGTGGAACTCATCTATATAGTATCTTGTAGACTTGCTTCCTCTATTTAGGGAAACCTTGTTCCAAACTTGGTCTTGAATTACAAGCATACCTATTTTTTTAAGTTGTGTTCCTAGCTCTTTTATATCAAAACAGAGCAGTTGTCTATTTAGGTCAACATTAGACCTATTATTAAATACATTAAGACTTCCTTTAACATAAATTTCCATTTCTGTTGCGAGTTTTCTACCAACTCCCTCTTCTTGGGATAGGAGCATATCGTATAAATCTCCTAATATAGGCATATTTTCTGGTTTTGGGTCTTCAAAATATTTTTGGTATATCTTTGGTAAACACCTATCTATAACAGATTTTTCTGCAGCAGTAAGACCAGATCCTCCTACTACAAGTTCAAGCATAGACATTATGAAGTTTGCCTTATCCTTTAAAGGTGCGTCCCCATCTCCATAGTTCATATTTATATCTAGTGGATTAAGGTAGTCCTTTGATTTTGCTGAAACTTTAATAACTTCTCCATTAAATTGTTTTACAAGGTTTGAATACTCGCCCTCAGGATCACAAATAATTACATCATCGTCTGTTACAAGAATTGCATTTGCCATCTCTCTCTTTGCCGAGAAAGATTTACCAGAACCTGGTGTTCCTAATATTAATCCGTTAGGGTTCTTGAGTTTCTTCCTATCTGCCATAATTAAGTTTTGGCTAAGGGCATTTAAGCCATAGTACAAAGAATTTGCTGAATCAATAAATAGCTCTTCTGTTGTAAAAGGCATAAATACTGCCGTTGATGATGAAGTTAAAAATCTTTTTATCTCGACTTGGTTAACTCCTAGAGGTAAGACAGAAACAAGTCCTTGCTCTTGCTGATGAGATAATCTTTTCACCTGACAATTATGTCTGTTAGCAATTGATGAGATTTGAGCAATAGTATTTTCTAATTTTTGATTAGTCCTAGCAAAATTCATCATTACTATGGTAACTACAAAGAGCCTTTCATCTCTATTTTGTAAGTCAGATAACATGGACTTAACATCCGCACCAAAAGTATTTATATCTGATGGAATAATATCCATATCATATCCTGCTCGAACTGCTTTCTTTTGTTCTTCAATTTTCATTCTATCCAGGTCTGTATTTTTTCTCTTAATGAGTTTAATGGCTTCTGCTTGTTCAACTACATCTATATGAAAAGCTACATAAATATTGTCATCAATATCTAAAAACTCAGATAACATTCTGTCTGATAACTCACTTGCAAGTATTTGAAAATGGCTTACTGCTCCAATATATTTACCAAATTTAAAATTATTTACTGGTGCAAAATTAAAGATATTGGGAGTTATATGTGACTTTGTAGACTCTTTCTTCTTCAAATCTTTATATGAAAAATAAAAGTTTTTGTCTGGATTTAACATATCGTGAACAAGTCTTAGCCTTTCTTCACCATCAAGGCTTTCTGCTCTTACTCCCATAGATTTAAAGTTAGATAAAATATCTACTTCAAGTCTATTTAACTTTGCTCTTGCTTGCTCTAGGTTATCGGCTTCTGTTGTAAAGGTTATATACTTCATCTTTTTAAGTCCGTTATTGCCCTTTGCAAGTTGAAGCTTTAACATCTCCCTAAACTCTTTTCTTACATCGTCATAGAAGTCTCCCTTATCAGCAATTTTAATTGCATCTTGTAGGTCTTTATTTCTTCCTAATTGATTTACATACGAAAGTTCAATGTGGACACTTGGATCAAAAGAATTTAAAAAGTTGGCAAATTGGTTAAAGATTAAATCTCTATCTTCTTCCAATGCCAACTGGTAATTTATATCTTGAAATGAAATTGTCCTTGAATAATTTTTTTCATCTAACTGGCAAATGCCCTCTGGTAACATTCTTATATAGGGAATTGTATCTTCAACAGTAAATCTCTTTTTCTCTTTCTTTAAAAGTACACTTAGAAGACTATTTGTTGGATCTTTCTTTGTTTTTAGCCTTCTTACTTCCTTTCGGTCTTTTTTTAATTGTTTTTCCCTTAGATTTAAGTCGCTGATTTGCTTTTTTCTTTGCTTCAATGTATGCCTCCTTTCTTATTCTCTTAGTTGGTTGATAAAACTTATGAAGATAGAAAAATTTAAAATATTTTTCAAAAGTTAAGGTATCTTTTTCATATAAGGTTATAAAAAAGATTGGCAGGGTTACTATTAGCATTACAATGATAGAAACATCATTAGGTAGATATTTCTTCATAAATAAATAGGTTGGTATACCAATTAGTCCTGCCACAGAAAAACCTATAAGTTGTCTTTTGGTTAAGTTAAAGGCAACCTTTGTTTTAATCTTGTCCAAATCTTTTGGTATTGGTACATATGCCATTTTAATCTCCCTCTACTTCTTCTTTGGAAAGTTCAAGTATATGGTCATAATTAGATGTTGTTTCCTCTTCCAGGTAGCTAATTCTTTCTTCTAATTCTTCTTGTTTTTCTTCATTTCTGTCATTGTATTCGCCTTGATACATAACAAATTCATTGTGACATCTTCCGAGTCTATTTATTCTCCTCTTTAAGTTTCTAATCTCTTCATTTCTTTTTTTCTCTTTTAAGATTTCATAAGTTCCTCCTAATAAAATTCCAAGTCCCAATAAAGCACAATTTTTCTTTTTTAACATTTATTCCTCCTAGTGCGTATTCATAATACTTTTTGCAACTGTTCCACTCTTAAACATCATAAGTCCAAGTAGTAGAGCATATCCTAATATACTAAACAAGCTTGCGTGAATATCTGTAACCTGTACCGTCCTTATTAAAACGGTGTAGATACCTAAACATACCATCAAAAACAAACCTTGTAGTCCCAAGGCAAAAAGTCCCTTGATATAATTTGTTCCAATCTGACCCCATTCTTTATTTCCCATAGTAGCAAATGGTATAGATGATACTGATGAGTAGACATATATTTCAAACATACGCCCATATACTATTAGGGTAATGGTTAAAGATATACATTGAATTGCAATCCTAACAAGGCTTGTTTCAACTAATATCATAATTAATGCACCAACATCTTTTTCTTTTAGCGTATCAACCATTGCAACTATCTGATCTCCTGAAACAGTGGCAGAAGTAGTTATTACCCCTGCCGCTTTGTTTACAAGATTTTGTGCCACATCAAAGACTGCCATTGAAAATTCAAAGGCATGGCTTGCAAGGTAGACTGCTATAAACATCTTTATAATGTATTTGAAAAACTCAAAAGTATCTGTATCGTGCATATTATTCTTTTGCATAACCATATTTATGAGTTCAATACATAAAACTGCTGTTATGATAAGACCTGCTATTGGAACGATCACATTATCATTAATGTTTTTTATGAAGTTATACACTTCTCCATTCCAACCCATTGGTGTCTTCCCAACATCAGTTGCAATAACTCCTACCTTGTCATTTATATCTAAGAACATGGACTCAAGATTTGCTTTGATACCTCCGAGTAGCATATCCTTAAAAAATTCAGTTAGCTTGTCAAAGATACCAAACATAGACTTTCTCCTAATTTAAAGCATTTGCAAGTAGTGGAATTAATTTAATACCGATTAGTACAATTCCCCCACCAGCCATAAGCTGCTTTATGCCTAATTAGAGATTGTAAAATACTTGTAGCGTGTCTGTATTTCCTATGAAATTGTAGTAAATATCAATTGTTTGGGTGATTTCTCCATTCACTACTTCTTTTTCGTGAACATAGATTTTTGAGATGAGCTCGTTTAAGGTTTCTTTGTCCAGCTTCTTTATATCCCTATGTTTTTTTATGAGTTCAATCCATTTTTTAACATTAATATCTTCAAGATCTTCTTTAACAATCAATTTTTGATTATCTTTTATTCTTTGATTTAGATAATCTTGTTCGTTTTGTGATTTTTCAAGAATTTTTTGGAAGTTGCTTTCACTTATCTTATTGTCTAGCCAGTCATCATATAGTTTTTCAATCTTTTTAGTTAAGTCTTCTACTCTTATCTGATCTTCGTAAATCTTATCCATAATAAATTTTTGTTCTTCTTCATTATCAATTTCTCGTGATTTTTCAAGTGCTTTTATAATTTCTTTTTCGTCTTTTAATGCTATTTCTGCATTTTTCCTAATATCTTTAAGCACTATCTCATAAAGAGTATCGTAATAAATTCTATGTTGACTACATAATGACTTTCCATATCTTCTATAAGTGTTACAAGTGAGTAACTTTTCTCTTTTTTTTGATTTGTTTCTTCCAAGATTTAAAGATTTTCCACAATCGGGACATTTCACAATGCCTGCAAATATGCTTTCTTCTCCATTTTTAAATGGTCTTCTTCTGCTCTTTAATTTTTCATTTGCTATATTATAAATATCTTCAGAAATAATTGGTTCATGTGTATTTTCTACTATTATCCATTCCTCTTTAGGTTTATCGGATAACCAACCTACTTTGAATTTATAATTAACTTTTTGACTAGCAATATGACCGATATAAACAGGATTTTCAATAATTTCTTTTAGGGTTGTGCAGTCCCACCAATACTCTCCACCATCTACGGTCATTTCTAACTTAGTTTTTTTATTTCTAAGTCCTTTTTTTCTATTCCACCAGGTAGGTGTAGGTATTTTTTCTTCAAAAAGTCTTCTCCTAATTGCTTGTACTCCATAACCACTAAAAGCAAGATCAAAAATTTTTTCAACAATCCATGAAGTTTCATCATCGATTACTAATTTATGTGGATTATCATTGTCTTTCCTATATCCTATTGGAGCAAGACAACCAATAAATTTTCCTTGCCTTGCCCTAGTCATATAAGCAGATTTCATCTTTTTGGAAACATCTCTTGAATAAAACTCGTTTAAAACATTTTTAAAAGGAACTATTTCGTTGTTTTCTTGAAAGGTATCTACTCCATCATTTAAAGCTATATATCTGACATTGTTCTTTGGGAAGAAATTTTCTGTATAGTATCCAGTCTGCAAATAGTTTCTTCCAAGTCTTGATAAGTCCTTAGTGATGACTATATCCACTTTTTTATTTTCAATATCATTAATTAGTCTTTGAAATGATGGTCTATTTGTATTTAATCCAGTGTATCCATCATCTATATATACATCGTAAATACTCCAACCTTTTGATTTTACATAGTTTTCTAAAAGTTCTTTTTGGTTTTGTATGCTGGCACTCTCTCCTTTCTGCTCATCATCTTTAGATAGTCTGCAATAAATTGCAGCTTTGAATGAAAAGTGATTTGAATTTGTTTGTATCATTTCCTATTCCTCCTTGTTTGAGTTTTCAGAAATAACACAACTTTCTCTAAAACTATTTTTATTATAGCACTCTTTTTTATTACTATCAATATTATATTTGTTGTACTCAATTTCATTGTCCTTACTTAATTTGCTTGATTTTTTTATTAGTCTTAGAAAAGCGTCTGTATCTGTTCTTCTATTATCATAATTTCTTTTTACAATGTATTTTGTTTGTCTTTTTGTCATAGCTTATCCTTTCATGCAATAAAAAAAAGGCGATTAGATTTTTAATTTTCTAATCGCCTTTTAAGTGTCATATTTATATTTTTATTATCTCTGGCATACTTCGATACCTTTTTATACTTAAAGTCTTTAATAGTGGCTTTCCACCTCTTTTTATCTATAAAGATTCGCCTACATCATAGTTCATTTTCTTATTTAAACCTTGATGTCTTAGTTTATCTTTATCTTTTTCATACCAATTTAGGATTGTCGCATAGTGGTTTTGATAGGTCTTTCCTCTGCTTTCCATGTACCTTGATAGTTTATTTATCATTTTGTCTGTGTGTGAGTTTAATTTTTCTTTAAGATTTTTATATTCTTCTTTGCTTAGTCTTACATTTTTGAATTCTCCATAAAAGATGGGGGTGGACTTTTTATCTTTTTCTATCTCTCCCTCTCTCTCTTTATCTATCTCTATATCTTTCTCTATCTCTATCTCTCCGTTGCACTTTTGTTGCTTATGTGTTGCATTGGTGTTGCATTGCAACATTTTTAATTCTCTAGACTTTCTTGAACGCCTTGTAGATGCTGTTTCTGATCCGATTAAGTTTGGTATTTCAGTTAGGTAGTATTCATCATTTTCTGTTACAACTTCTAGTAAACCTTGATTTATTAAATAATTAACTGTTACCATTACATCATCGTCTGTTTCATCTATGGTTAGTGCTAACTCTTTTATAAAATCACTTTCTACTCCGTCATAATAGAGTTTGCCCTCATCTTTTAGACTTAGTAATAAAAGTTTGAGGTAGATTATCGTGTAGGTATCTCCTCCCGATATTCTCCTTAATCTTTTTATCCTTTTGTCTGTGAAAAATTCTTCTTTTAGTTTTATCCAATAATATCTTTTGTTTGTTGCCATTCTAATCCTCCTTGCAATAAAAAAAGAAGTAGATTTTTTCTCTACTTCTCCTTATAATTTATATTTTATTTTTCCTTATATTTTTTAATAACTTTTTCTACTTGTTCTTCAAGCTCTTCCCTGTCTGGTATATACAAAGTATATTTTGATGCGAATATTTTATTTGATAAATTTCCTAAGGCGTATTCTGCTTGTACTCCGTCCTTATCTGTACATAAGATTATTCCTATTGGCTCATTGTCCATCTCATCATTGACTTCTGCCTTATAATAATTGAGATACATATTTATTTGACCAACTGCTTCTGGCATTAGCTTGCTTGTTTTTAGTTCGATTAAGACATAAGACCTTAATATTTTATTATAAAATACCATGTCCACATAATAGTGGGTGTTGCCTAAAGTTACCCTTTGCTGGCTGCCTACATACATAAAACCCTTACCAAGTTCAAGCAAGAATTTTTCGATATGATCTATGAGTGCTTTTTCTAAATCACTCTCCATCATTGGCTTTTCTTCTGGCAAACCTAAAAATTCAAATACATAAGGGTCTTTTACAAGGTCAGCTGCCTTATTTATTTCATTGCCCTTTAAAGCTAGGTCTAGAACTTTTTCTTTGTTTTCCTCTCCAGATGATAGGAGCAATCTTTCAAAAAGTGATGTTTTTATTTGTCTTTTAAGTTCTCTCACAGACCAATTTGCATTAATACTTTCTTTCTCATAGAAGCTTCGTTTTTTCTCATCGCTAATGGATAAGAGTTCGCAATAATGGGACCAGGTCAATATTCCAGACAGTGTCTGGAATATTGGATATGATAAATATAGGTTTCTCATATTAAATAAATTAGACTTAGAAAATCCCTTGCCATATTCCTTTGTAAGTTGTCTTGATAAGTCATTTATAAGTTCTTTTCCATACTCAGCTCGTTCTGAATGACCTTGCTCATCTTCTACGATGATACGTCCAATCTCCCAATATGTTTGAACTAAAATATTATTGACTTCTCTTGCGACTTCATTCCTTGCCTTATCCATCAATGTTTTTATGCTATTAAAAACATCATCATGAACTCTATCTATTTTATTATTCTTATTCATACAAGCACCTCTTTGACCTCTTAATTGCTTTAATTATATCATAAATATTGTGTTTATTCAATTTTATATCTTATCTGCCTTGATATTTCCCAGATTTTCGATAATCGAAATTCTTGATTTCCGATTTTCGGAAGTCTTGTTATTATGGTTATTTAAGGGTGTAACTTTTCGTTACTCCCTTAGATTTCTCTGGTCATATCTTTTTTGTTTGGTTTTACTTTTTCTTTTACTTTTCTTTTGACTTTTTCTTTTGTCTTATCCTTGTTCTTGGATAGGTCTTTGTATTTCTTTATTTGTTTTAGGATACTTTCTTTTTCTTTTTTATTTTCCTTGAATATGACTTGTTTAAAGGCATATTCCATTACTTTTATGTCTTTGGATTGGAAGAATATTTCATAGTTTTGTGTTTCTTTGTTTTTCATTACTGAAAAGCTTACCCCAAGTTTGTTTAGTTCTTTTTTTAAGTCTTTGAGGTTGCTTTGATCTATGCTTATATTTTCTAGTTGTCCTTTTTTGTAGAGGTCTTTTATTTTCATTTCATAGCCCATAAGGCTTTTTAGGTTTCCGTTTGCTTTTTCTAAAGTTTCATTCATCTTTTTTCTTATTTCTTTGTCTAAGTTGATTGATTCTTTTGCTGCCTTTATCGTGTATGATATTACGGTTTGTGCTGCTTGACCTGCTTCTTTGCTTATTTCTTCGTTTATCATGCTTTTCTCTCCTTTGTTTGAATTAAAAAAGGGAAGTATAGGCTTTAATTTTTCTATACTTCCCTTTGATTGTTTTTATTTGGTTGTTGGTGGTGGAATACTTTATTTTGATGTTTTTATAGCTTTCTTAGGTATTTGTACCTTTTATACTTTAAAATAGCTTACAATGCCTTTCCACCTTCAGTAGTTTATGTGTGTTCTTTTGTCTGATAGATAGTTTTTCATGTTGGAATATATAATCTGTATTTCTTCATTGTTCATTGATTCTATTTCTTCTAATTATTACTATTATTAGAATGATTCCAAGGATATTTTCAATAATTAAAACTTTTAAATATTTAGGTGTGTCTATATTTAATTTTTGAAAGTAAGTATCTATTTCACTATCTTCAAATCCATCATCTTCAAAAAAATGTTCTTTAACTACTCTAGAATCATATATTTCTAATCCATATCCATCTGGAAAACCTAGACTATATTGAATTTTCGTTATCTCATAGTTAATGTTAAAATGCTCTTTTACCTTTGCGACAATATCCTCACTTTGATTGATAACTTCTATTGTAGTTGTAGTGGTTATCAAATCACCTAAAACTAATAAAGCCGTGTAGCCATCTATCACAACAAAAAAATCACCATTATAATAAAAAGAATTTTTTTCATTTACTCTACCTAAATCATTCTAAAGTTCAATTTTTTTATTTTGATAAAACATTCCAACTTTCTCCAGCATCTTCAGAATAAAATTGAATTCCATTGGATTCATACTCTCCTGATGTAACAGTAATATATAATTTATTCCCCTTACTTTCAGGCATAGAAAGATACTTATAATCATCCAATTTTAGTCCGATTTCTTTTCCTTCTTTTGGTATATCTTTTACCTTATCCATAGGTAAATTAACTTGTCTAAAGGTAAGACCTCCATCTTTTGTACTATATATTTGAGAGTACTGTCCAGATGCTCCCTGAATTCCAATAAAACCAAAATCATTTGAAAAGAATATTATTCCTTCAGCTGATCCGGTTTCATCCATAAAAGGATCTTTGTTGATAACTTTCCAATTTTCCCCACTATCAATCGATTTTTCAAATGCATAGAACCTTGAACCGGCAGCAGCATCTACAACCACAAGTCTATATCCTATTTTTTTATCATCTAAAACAAAGGTATATACCGTACCATTATTTTCATCTGTAATCCATCTTTTTGAACTCTTTGCATCTTCAAGTATTTCGCTATTATGTTCATTTTCAAGTATTTCCGGTGATATATATTGTGGCTCCATTAGATACTTAAATGAAGATATATCTTCATTATTTTTTATATAAAGAGAAGCCATATACCCACTAAATTCTCCTCCGCTTGATAACTTAGAAGGCGCCAATCCTGTATTATATTTTCCATCACCATCTGCATCTCCATCTAATATAGAGAGTCCTTTTTCTGAATTAACTTTTTCTTTTCCTGAATATAAAAAAGAATATGTTTGATTTTGTTTTATATTCTCCCAATTATGAACTTGTTTTCTGTAATCGGATTGCTTAAGAATTGCGAAAAAAGGATTTAATAACTTATCCGAATTAATACTAAGACCTTCGCCTTCATTAAGCCATATATTTATTTTACTATCTTTCTTATAGTCATAGGTAATTAAAAAACCTTTCAACTGTCCTTTATCATTTTCTCCATATAACATTGTTTCTATATTCGTAATTGTTCCATCCTCTGTAAACTCAATGTAGAAATCATCTGAAACATAAATTTTTTCTGGTAAAGAATTTTTTTCTCCTATATCGTTTATCAATCCATCAATACCATTTTCATAAATATTATTATGAATGAATTTTATCTTTTTATGATTTAAGAAATCGTCAATTTTCCAAGATAAAGCCCCATTATAAGGAATTGCTGTGTGTATTATCATCCCTCCAAACACTAGGCTTATAGCAATAAATAAAACCAAACGGAATTTAAAATAACTTGCCCGATACCCTCTATGTCTTAATATTAATCTGACTAAAAGTAAGATAATTAGTAAAATCACAAAAGGCAACATAATTCTAAGCCAATAATGTGTTCCTCCTAACTTACAAAGTTTCCATAAAATATACATACAAATTGAATATAAAACTAAGATTATATAATCAACTAACGGTTTTAGTTTCTTCTTCACATCAGTCCCTCCATTTATGTGCATTATATCATTTTTTAGGTAATTTTTCTATATCAGCTTCCTACGGTGCTTGAAAGTCCCCTAATAAAGTTAAAACATCTTACCTTTCCGAATTCCTATAACTATCTTTTGTTCTCTCTTTTTTCTTTTCGTATTTTTCCCGTTGCTCTTGATATTTTTTAATCTGTGCTATTACACTTGGTTTTTCACCTTGTTTTATTAGCTTATCTATTTCTATGGATAAATCTATACCAAGTTCTTTGTTTACAAAATCTACTGAATATTTTATATGATTAATTTCCTGGTATTCATCTTTTATCTTATCTTTTTCTTTATTTATTTCTTCAAGATTTGCCATTAAAAGACTTTTTTCTTCATTCCATTTTTTAAGACTTAGTTTTTCCTTATCTGATAGGAGTTTTTTTAATTTCTCGCTTACTACCTTATATTGGTCTATATCTTTCTTATGTTTATTATAGAATATGTCTTTTGTGAATATGTTTTTCTTTTGGTATTCTTCATAAACTCCTTTTTTGGCTTTGTAGATTTCATAGTATAAAATTTTCTTTTCTACATCTTCCATTTCTTTATGGATTGTCTTTGCTTTTTTATTTAGCTTGTAACTATTGGACTTTAAACTTTCTATTTTTGTTTGTAACTGACCTATGGTTTCTATGTTGTTTTTTCTTAAATAACTATATGCACTCGTTAGCTTTTTGAAGTCATATTTTTCTTTATTAGTTTTGGCATATCCTTTTAGATATTTGCTTTTTTCTTTTTGAATTTCTGAATAAGTTAATAGATAATTTGTTAGATTGAAAAGTTTAGGGTTGTCTATTACCTTATCTCTTTCTATATCCTTAAATTTTTCATAAGCAGTAGTTAGGTTATCTAATAGATTCCCTATCCAACCCTTTAATGTTTTTATCTCTTCTTTTATTGTTTTTACAAGTTCGTTATATTTTCTTATTTCTCTATTATAGTTTCCTTTGTCAGTTTCTATTCCTTTTCTTTCCATTGCACTTGCTGCTGATCCTAAATGGATTGTCGGTAGATAATCTGAATTTTGTCTTTTAAAACTCCTATGGTCTACTCTTTTTTCTATCTTGTTTTTTGCTAGATATTCATTGCAAAGGTCCGAAAAATTTTCTCTCCATTTTTCTACATTGCCTTTATCGTTCCAGCTTGTTAGTTCTACTTTTCTTGTCTTTGGTTTTCCATTTTTGTTTAATACTTTTTCTCCTTTTTCATCTAGGATATATTCTTTTTTTGACTTTGCTAAGAACTCTCCTTTTTCGTTTATGGGTCGCATTATGGTCATTATATGACAATGAATATTTCCATTTTTGTCTTGACTCTCATCATGAATTGCATAATCTACTATCATTCCTTGTGATGTTAGATTTTCTTTTATAAATCTTTCAACTAGGTTTTTATTTTCACTTAAAGTTAATTCTTTTGGTAGTCCTATTATGAATTGTCTTGCTAGTTGTGCATTAGAATTTTTTTCTGCCATTTCTACTTTATTCCATAAGGTAGACCTATCATTAAATTCTTTTGGTATATGATCAGGCAATATTATATTTTTTACTAATACTTTTTCTTTTCTTGTATAGTCATGGGTTACTCCGTCCCATTCATTTTTTATTTTTTCTCCACTTATATATGCTGCACTTGCTACTGCACTTTTTCCTTTTCCTCTTGATATTATGTTTACTGAAAAATGAAAACTGTCTGCCATTTTTATCACTTCCTTTCTTTTTTTGTTGTTTTAGGTGGAGGCTTTGAAGATTTTCCATATCCATTTTGTGAATGAGCGTTTTGAAATGATAGAATAGAAAAAGCCGACTACTGAATTAATTTTTGTTGTTTCAGTATGTCGGCTTAATTGTTTTGTTCATTTCAAATTTTAAAAGTCAAGGGCGAGCCTTAGCGAGTTTATTTACCCTTGACTTTTAAAAAGCGAATGGTTGTTGCTCCCTGCAAGGGTTTGGCTCCGCAGGACGCAAGCACCCTTTAGGGTGTATAATTGCGCCCTTGTAACCAAGGGACAATTATGTTATTTCATCTTTAGATGATTTTTCTACACTATCATCTATTCTTTCTTCTAAAATTCCCATTATGTTTAATCTTATTTCTTCACCATTTAATGATTTCATTAATTTATAAAATTCATCTTTTGTTAAACCTATACTTTCTTCAAAAATACTTTCTAACACTGCTCCTTTTTCTATAAGTCTTTTGTTTCTTGCTTTTCTTTCTTGTTCATTAAGTTTTTTCTTCAACTGTCTTTTTTGATTTTGTAATTGCTTAATGCTTTCTTCTTTCTTTTCAATCTGTTCTTCAATACTTAATCTTTTACTTGTCATAATGTGTCCTTTCTTACAATAAAAAAAACGACTAGATTTTTATTTCTAATCGTTTTTAATTCAAACACAATGAATTTCTCTATTGCAATTTTCTTTTATTTTTTCAATATATTTCTCCATATAATCCCAATCGGGATTACCATGAACATCTACTGGTAGTTTTATCTTTTCTTTCTTTAACAAATCGGGAAATAGTCCATAACTATAAGAATATTTATCAGTCAATGTGTCTAAACACGATACTAAAAATAGACATGCTTTCTCACTCAAATGTCTTGTATCAATATAATAAATATCTCTTCCAGATACAAAGTTTTCTTTTTGATAAAAGAATGATGCATTCTCTGCACCAAATGATATAACTCCCTTAGGGCTAGGAGTCATTTTTTTAGTTTCAGTAACTCTATATTTTATACCATTATTAAATTTTGTTCTTACTACATAAGGAATACCGTTCTCATCTTCAACGACTTCTCTTGCATGAAGCACGTCAGGCTTTTTAATATTTTCAAATAAATCACCAACTATAAACTCTTTCCATTTTGAAGTATCAACCTTATTTAATTTTGCATTATTTAAATAGCTTGTAAGATTGCTTGTACTCTCTCTCTCTGGTTTCAAGCCTTTTCATTGCTTCTTCCATGAAATTCCAATCTGGTGTTTCATCGTCTAATGCTGGTAAAAGTATATTTTCTTTTTTTATACTATCACTAGATCCCATATCGTTATATTGGTACTTTATCTTTAAACTTTCTCTTATTACAGAAGCAATAAATAACCCGTTAAATTTATTTAGATTGTCATTATATAAAAGCATTATTGATGACCCTCCACCACCTCTTCCCAAAAAATCTTTTGGTTGGTAAAATGTACTACCATCAACTGGACTTACTGTTATACAATTTCCTTTATCTAAATCTTCATCATCAATAGGCTCTCTGTAACTATCGACACCATTATTATAATTTCCAGAAGATACAAAAGGTATCTCTCCCTCATTATATTTTTTTACACTTCTTGATTTAGGTCTTTTTACAGTAAATAACTTCTCTATTTCAAAAGGTTTCCAATCATCAATCTTTATTTTCTTCATTTTCTCCACCTACATCTAGCATGAGTTTACCATCTTTATATTCTGATTTATACAAAACTTGATTTAAAAGTTTTTCATTAAATTCTTTTACGTCAATTTTTTCTTCAAAGAGTATAAAGTCTATAATGGTCTTTTTAAAATCTTCTTCATATATTTCAAAAGGTTTCTGTGGTTTTTGATATGATAAATATTCTTTTGAATCTATCCATTGGTGTGTATTATATTTTGTATCTACTTTTGTTCTTGCAACTTTTAGCCAATATTTTTCTATTTCTTTCCACTTATTTTTTATATCATGCCTACCTTGATTTTTAACTCTTTCAAGTCCATCATCTTCCATATAGCAAGCAAATATTTTTTTATCTTTTTGTGGTTTTCCAGTTTCAAAAACAAATACACTTGTTGTTACTCCTGCATCAAAAAGTTTTTCTGGTAATTTTATAATCATATCAAGTGTATGTCTTTTTAATAATGACTGCATTCTATCTTTTTCCAGTTTCTTATCTGGTAAAATAAATGCACATTTAGTACCAGCAGGAACATTGTCTAATACATTTGTAACTATTTTTTTACAACCATATTTTCTTTCGTATGGAGGATTCATCAATACTTTAGTTATGTTTTTAGATTTGATCCATTTACAAGCTTCTTTTTCCCTTGTATCGTATTGTTCCAAATTTGTCTTACCGTCTTTATGAATAAGCATATTAGCACAAGCTAGGGCGAAAATTTCTCTATCAAACTCGATACCATAAAGTTTATTTTGTTTTATATCTTCTGCTTCTTTTGTATTTACTCCACCAACTTCTTTTATCATATTTGCCATTGCTTTTACTAAAAACGCTCCGCTGCCTGCACAATGATCTAAAATTTTCAATTCTAACAAGTCTTTTTCAGTATTTTTAACTTCATAAAAACCTCTTTGGCAATAATGCCTAATTCTTCTTTAGTTGTTAAAATTTTTTATTTTACCATCATCGTTCCCCTGATTTTCAATTAATCTTCTTAGGTTATATAAGAAGTACATATCTTTTTAATCTTAAAGTTTTTAAGTCTTAATTTTAAAATTTTCAATCTTAGATATTATTTAAATCATTCCAAAATGCTCTAAAGCATCTTCGATTGCTTTTTCTTTTTCTTCTGGGCAATTTGGCACTCTTTGATTTTCTTTCTTACTAAAATTATAATTTTCTCTCTCTATTAGACCATGTTTCCTTTTTATTTGTGCAATATATAGGCTTGAAACTTTTAGTACGTATTTATCTAACACATACTTTTTAATTTCTCCATAAGTTGCGTCTTTTGAAAAGTCAATTTCAGATAATTCATCTTCCCCTATTTCTATATCTAAATGATGTTCTGTATTTAGTTTGGACAACAGAGCTACCGTCTCAACATGCCCTGAAGTTCCAAAGTTCCGTAACTTTTTATGATTAATTATACTGAAAGCAATTTGATATAATTCTTGTTTATTCATTTTCTTCTCCAATATTATTTAGCTTAATAATACGTTATTCTTTTTTCAAAACACTAAGTTATTCAGTTCACCATCAAGAACTTTTATAGTTTCATTTCTTTCCTTATCCTCTTGATTGTCATATAAAAGTTGTTCAATAAACTCCCATATATCTTCTAGTTTACGTCTAATATGATAGAATAACAAAGCATCCGTATTGATTAAAAAATCTTTGTGTAATTTCAGGTATATGTTCATAAATACATCATAATATGGCTTATCAACAAAAAACATGAGATCAGCTTTTACTGGAGCCAATTTCAAGCCTTCCCAGTCAATTAGAACTAACTGCTCATCCCGTTGCATCAAGTTCCAATTATGAATATCTGTATGGCATAGGGCCATTTTAGGATTACTTCGTCTTAGAATCTCCGACAGTCCTTCAACTCTGTCAATAGATTGTTCAAGGGGTTTTATGTGTGCCCCAAGCAAGCATTTTAAGTCCATGGGAAGACTGGCGCATTCTTTACGCAATACTTGTTTTAGCTGTTTCAGAAATGGCAAGCTAAAATCTTCCCTAATTAGTTGCACATATACCTACTATATCAATAAATTTTGAGTTATCATTGACTATATTAGTTGCTATTATCAGAATAGTCGTCGATAACTATATTTTCGTGCAAATATGCAAATAAGTAAAATGATAATTATGTTATATCATAATAATTGAAAATAATAGAATGCATTTTTCAATGTAATAAGATTAAGCGTTCTCTTAAAGTTAGAGAACGCTTAATTATTTTTAATTTATTGAAATAATTTGTAACTATTGAAAACAGACAAAAATTGTTCATTGGATAATTTATCAAGATCAGTAACATTCGCATGCTTCAGCACCTGTCTTAATTGATTTTTAGTAAAAAGAACATGATATTCCCTGTTTACCCATTTATAAACGAAAAATCTATACTTTTTGTAGTCCTTCTTTAAAATAAATGGTTTATGCCTTTCAAGTACAATCAATACAGAATCTACATTAGGCTTAGGGTGAAAATATGCTCGTGGCACTTTTTTAAGAATTTTTATATCCATTTCCACCATTAACAGCAAACCTAAAGCTCGTTGGGTATTTTGCAACCTTTTAGCAAATCCCCTCTCTACAATAAGGTAGCTATATTTCGCTTGACTATCAAAAGCAATCTTTTTTACAATATCAGTACTAATATTGTAGGGAATATTACCAAATATTTTATAGTCTGTATTTTTAGGAAAGCTAAACTTCAAAATATCCTCATGAATAACTTTTATATTCTGAAAAGGTTCAACTGCTTTTTTCGTGGCATGACATAAACCTTCATCAATCTCTATAGCATTCACCCGTTGACTCATTTCCACAAGTTCCTTGGTAAAATGTCCTTTTCCTGACCCAATTTCTATTATTTTATCTTGTTTATTGATATTCGTATATTTTAATATTTCCTTTACATGCTTTTTAGATGTAATGAAATTTTGCGTATTTTTCGGGTTTTTCTGTTTCATTATAACCTTCTCCTTGCCGGTTATAATGAACTAATCTTAAGAGCTCATTATAACCAATTATTTTTGGTTTGGTTGATAATGAAATCTCTCATTAACAAATATAGAAAACATACCCATACCTTTACCTCCTTTAATTTTTTTCATTATAAATGAGATAAAGTAATATCTACTACTGCAATACATGTACACATATTTAACTCCTCCTTATGCAACTGATTATATCACTTTTAATTTCTCTATTCAATAAAGTTCTGTGCTAATCTACCTCACCCTATGGATTTTTAATCCCGAAACATCAAATGTCATCTGTCAAATGCCCTATTTAAAAGGGTCAAAAAACGGTATTTTTTAGCCTGTTTTTGACCCAATTTTCGTACTCAAACCACTACATGTTGTGGTTGACTCCTATTATTCCTTGTCCAAACCACAATACGTCATCAGAATTGCTGCTTCAACGTGTGTCGAGTTGCCTTGATAGCTATCAAAACTGCATTCTCAACCCCTAAGGTTATGGGGAACATATCCACGCTCGTAGATGGAAACATATCAAAGATTGGCTCTCGTTTGTAGAACATATCGACTGTAATTATTTCATTTTCAAGCCTTTATCGATAGCTTCCTGAATAATCTTATGACAACAAACTCCCAACGGATTGTTTTCTTTACAATTAGAATTTTTCATTGCCCCAGTGATGGCATTTACTTCTTTTACGGATTTCGCGCCATGCTTTACAACTGCTTCAATTACCTGATTTTCTGTGACTTCGCTACAATAACAAGCATACTTAGGATCTGCATCTTTCTTAAACCAGATAGGAACTCTAACTTGGTCTTTCAAGAATTTTATTTCATTATCTAAGTTATAGTAAACAACGTCGCAGTCCTCGTTCATGCAAATCTTATATTGATCTCCGTTAACAGCATTACGATAATCATCTACCACTAGATGTTCAACAGTTACTTTACTAACGGAAATCCCTTCATTATTACATACAGGACAATTGTCTTTAATTTGATCCGGCTTTTCTGTTTTGCATCCACAACAACATTCATTATTAATCTTCATATTCTTAGCCTCCATATTTTCATTATAATTTCTTTTTTAAACTAGGTAAAACCAATTTCATATACTTGTCATTTATTAATAGCGTCAAACATTTTAGCTGGTGTTAATTTACTTAGCTCCCTGTTGTCAGCCAACGCACGTGTAGCTTTTTTGTGTATAAACACATCAGCGTCATGTTACCCATTGCTCGGCATTCTTCTAATGAACCCAAATACATGGAATGGCAACCCTTTTTTAGACAATTTATAACCGAACATTATCAAGCTTGAAAGTTTCTTTAGATTATAAAATATATTCTCAGACAATCAAGGGTAAAGGCTTCGCCCAAATTTCGTTGAAATTTGCCCTTGACAGTCTGTTCATATATTTTATTTAATTTATGAAACTTCCAGAGCTTTTTATTCTGCTTTTCTATATTCTACTGGTGTTTTATATCCTAAAGATCCATGAATTCTTAGGTTATTATACCAATATACGTATTCTGCTAATTTTAGATTAAGTTCTTGGAAATTAGTAAAGTTCTCCTGATATATGAATTCTGTCTTCATTACTTTATTGACTGCTTCGCTTACTGCGTTATCATATGGGCTTCCTTTTTTACTTAGCGATCTTTTTATCCCAAATACCTTTAATATTTCTTCTATTTTTATATTTTTAAATTCTCTTCCTCTGTCTGTGTGAAATATTTTTATACGATTTAGTGGCTGCCTTATTGAGTAAAATGCTTCTGCTACTAGATTTGCATCTTTGTTTTTACCTGATGAGTATCCTATTATTTCACGGCTGTTTAAGTCTATTATTAAACATATATAATTCCATGTTTTTCCTACTCTTACATATGTTAGGTCGCTTACTATTGCTTCTAAATAGTCTCTATTGTCAAATTATCTATTTAAAAGGTTAGGGATGTCTTCTTCGTTGCATTTGGATCTTATTACTTTATATTGTGCTACTGTATAGTTTGAGATTAGGCCATTTTTCTTCATTATTCGGCCTATTTTTCTTCTCGATATTTTATATCCAATTTTCCCTAGTTCTTTTTTTATTTTGCGTGTTCCATAGTTGTTTCTACTTCTTCTGAATATTTCTTTTATTTCTTCTATTAGTTTTTCATCTTCATCTAATTTCACATCTTTTTCTTTGTTCAAATGATAATAGACTAAACTTCTTGTGACCCCAAGTAGTCTACACATTGCACTAATGTTATATTTATCTCGGTTCGAGATAATGAGGTCTATTTTTTGCCTAACAGTAGTGCAGCTTGCTTTAAAATATCATTCTCCATTTCAACCTGTTTCAATTTTTTACGAAGTCTGATTATCTCTTTTTGTTTCGCATCCACATTATCAAAATGGTTACTCTAAGCAGCACACCAACTATTTATTTTTTGAGTTTTAAACTTTTGTAGAAGTCTTGAACTCTTTATATTTACATAACTATTTGCCTCTATCACTATTATGACACGAAACCCGCAAGTAGCGTCAAGTAAACGGTCGTTATAAGTTATCTCTAGTAAATCGTACATAAATGAAGTGATATGCTCTGGGGTAAATACTTGACCACTTTCAGACTTTTTCTTGTATCTATTAAATTCATTAAAGAAAATGCCCATTACATCTTCGCCGTTCCAGTTATCTGAGTTTATGGACTCTGCGATTTCTATGATACAGTCAATAAATGTATTTATATCATCTTGATTTTCTACAATGTTCATTTTTATTTCACTGTACACCTCAAGCAAAATATCTATTTTAAGATTTTGTTTTCTATGATCTTGAAGTGATTTTGCTAAAGTATCATATATTTTATTTCTAAATGGTTCATATCCATTATCTTTTATTGCTTCAAGATTGCCGCCAAACCTTTCTACTACCAAGGCTGAAGCTGTAAATATCATTCTATGATATAAATTCTTAATTCCGAATTTAAAGTGTAGTAAATCATTTATTCTTTTTGTTAGAGTGAAAATTTTGTTTTTATCTATATAATTTTCTTTAAACAAATCAATATAGTATTGCTTGTGTTGAAGTTTATTAGCTACTCTTATGAGTTCCTTGTTTTTATATATAGCGATTTCTTTGCCATTGTACAAAATTCCAACAGTTTTTTTATATTTGCTTGAAATTATGTCTATATTTTTCATTAGCTCATCAATAAAAATTTGTTTGCTAATATCTCTTTCTTCTGATTTTGTTTCAAGGATTATTGCTACATCATTCATGTTTTTAGGTAAATACCAACCATCTGGCTTATCTGAATATCCTTTAAACCCTAATTGATTAAAAGTAGTTATTTGACCAGTCCCTTGATCAACATTTTCTTCAGCTTCATCAAAGCCTAATACTAATTTCGCATAATCCCTGACTTGATCTTCTGTCCTTAAACTCATTTTCTAATCCTCTTCACTAAAATTGTCTTCAAAACTAATAATATCATTAGGGGTGCAAGATAGAGCCTTACATATTCTTTCTAAATTCTTAAATGTAATTGGTTTATCCTTGCCCATTTGTGCCATAACATTTGTTGTAAGTCCTGCCATAGCTATTACATCAGTTTTCTTTAAACCTTTTTTTGCTAACTGTATCCATAATGGTTTATAGTTAAGTGCCATAATATCCCTCTTTTTCTGTTCATTAGATTTATTTAATTATAGCATAAATATTGACTTCATTCAATCTTACATTGATTTAGTGATTTGTTTTAGAGAATTTGTTGTGTTATTCCGTCCTTATTTTGCCATAAATTGCTTAATACCTTGAGATTTAGCACCAGGGTTATCATTACCATAACCTTCCATCAAGTTAATAACTCCCCATGCTCCTAAACCTGCACCAATTGCAGTTACAAGTGTCTTTAAAACTCCAACTCCAGCTGTAAAAAATTCCATATTATTCCTCCTCGTTTTCTTTCTTATTTTCTATTTTATTTAGTGATTTAACTATAAAATTATTGTAGACCTTATCTCCTTTTTTATTTTCTTTGAAATATCCAAAGACATGGATTAGATCTCCTTTTTCAAATTCTTTTGCAATTTCTACCTTTTCTCCATATACTGAGCAATTTGTATATTCTTTGCCCTTTCCATAATTTTTAACAAGAGCAAAATTTGCTACCTGAACACTTTCTCCATCTTTTTCAAATTCTGAGAATTCAGCTTCCTTAACTAAATTTGCATTAATATTTATCATTTCTCTATCCATTAATTTCTTCTCCTTAATCTATAAATTTCAATTAAAAAAGCGACTGAACTTATATTTCAATCGCTAAATGTCTAATATATTAAATTGTTTTGTGGGGCTTCTTATCCTTACCATTTTTACCTCCTAATTTTGAGTATAAAAATAGACGATAGAGTTTTTAATTTCTATCGCCTATCAACACTTTATTTCTAGTCTTCTAAAATCGATACTTCAAGGTCTATCGCTTTAAATGTAACAGTTATTCCTACTTCTTCTTTTACTGTTTTTTCAAATAGCTCAGCAATATCATATGGGGACATATCATATATATCTTCATACCATTCATTACTTTCATCGTACATTGTCTCACATATTGCTTCAATATAATTTTTCTTATCCATTGTGAGTTCTGTATCACTTTCCAAAATAAACTGCACACCATTTATATTTAATATAATTAAAGATGATTTTCTATTTTCACACATTTTGCTTTCTCCGTAAAATCAAATGTTTAACCTATTTATTTTATAACTTGATTTTAACTTTACCTTATCTCTGTTTTTTAAATACTCTTCAACATCAAACAAGTTTTTCTTATCATAATCTTCCAATAACTTATAATTCTTATGTTTTGTAATATCGAATTTATCAGACAAGAAAGGTCTTACTCCTCTTAGCTGGTATATACACTTACCACCATCCATTACAGTTATTTCATCTTGGCTCATAAGTTCCTTGCCAGTCTTTTGATAATTTAGTCCAAACGATTTTTGGTTGGATCTTGTTTCTGACGTGTTGTATAGGTCTATGGTTTCTTTTCCTAAGGTTTCAGATAACTCTTTTACTGTTGTTTTTTCCTTTCCTCCTAGAAAGAGTGTAGAGTCGCAGTTACCAACTATTGTATCTGCATGGTCTTTGTAAATTGCTTTTAATTGAGATTGTGCTTGCAGTATTATGCTTGCTGATATTTCTCTTGAACGAATTGTTGCTATTAGTTTTTCAAATTTAGGAATCAAACCGATATTTGCAAACTCATCAAGTAGACATCTTACATGAACTGGAAGTCTTCCACCATACACATCATCTGCCTTATCACATAGTAGATTAAATAATTGGGAATACATTATTGAAACTACAAAGTTAAAGGTATCATCTGTATCTGATATTATTACGAACAAGGCAGTTTTCCTATCTCCAATTTTATCAAGCTCTAGTTCATCTTCACTCATTAGCTCTCTAAGCTCTCTTATATCAAAAGGTGCAAGTCTTGCTCCACATGATATTAAAATTGACTTGGCAGTTTTTCCTGCTGCCAGCTTATATTTCTTATATTGCTTAACTGCAAAATGACTTGGGTCTTTCTTTTCAAGAGCTTCAAAGAGCCTATCAATTGGGTTCATATAGGTTTCGTCATCTTCTCTAACCTCACTTGCGTCAATCATATCCAAAAGTGTCTTAAAGTTCTTTTCTTCTTCTGGTGCTTCATAATAGATATAACCGATGAGAGCAGTGTAATATAGCTTCTCAGCCTTTACCCAGAAATCTTCTCCTGCCTTTTCTCCATCTCCCTTGGTATTAGCAATAATTGTTTGGACAAGCTTTAAAATATCTTTTTCACTTCTCAAATATGCAAAGGGATTGTATTTCATAGATTTTTTAAAGTTTATTGTGTTTAAAATCTTTATGTCATATCCATTTTCATAAAGCATTTTTCCACACTCTAACACAAGTGTCCCTTTTGGGAAGATTTGTCAAGGACATAAACAAAATTTCTTTGATAAATTTATATCTTTTCCGCTTCCCTATTAATTAGTTTTAGTATTTTATCTTTGTATGTTTCGCCTGTTCCTTGCTTGAAATGTAGGTTTACAGTGTATTTTGTCTTTCCAATATCCATAATTAACTGTTTATTAGGTGGTGCTTTTATTTCTCTTTTTTCTTCTTCCATAAGTCCTCCTTTCCGTTTTTTAGGCAAAGAAAAAACAGTAAACCTTTTTTGATTTACTGTTCCTGTGTTAGTTATTATTAAATTATTCAATTTACAAAATTGGATTTACCTATTTTCAATCATCAATTCTTTACATTCCCATTCTTTTCCCAAAACATTATATTTTTCTGTTTTATCAAGAATTACATCATCAAAACCAACTGCTTTATAACATAAATATGCTGGTTCATTATTTTCAAAAACGCTTAATGAAACCTTTTTTGCTCCATAGATTTCAAATGCAAACTTTAAACCTAACTGAAGCATTACCTTCCCATATCCTTTGCCACGATGTGAAGGGTCAACAACTATGAAACCAAACCTCAATTCATCAAAGTTTTCTAAAGGTCTTCTCATTGTAAAAAAACCTATTATATTATCATCTTCAATAGCTGTAAAAGCCATTAGATTATTAACAAAATCAAATTTTTCTTTTGTTATTGGATATTCTCCCAAAACACCAGCAGACCATTTGTAAAAAGACATTTCATCTTTACTCCAAGAAAGAATTGTATCTGCATCATTTATATTATAAGGTCTTAATCTCAACATTACTTACCTCCGTAACTGCAATTTATTTGTTAACATTAACTAATATTATACCATTTTTACGCCTTTTTTTCTATATTAGCTTTATATGCCACTTGACAGTTACCTATAAAGTTAAAATATCCTACCTTTCCTCATTTCTATAATAATCTTTTGTTTTTTCTTTTTTCTTTTCGTATTTTTCCTGTTGCTCTTGGTACTTTTTAATCTGTGCAATTACGCTTGGTTTCTCTCCACGCTTAATTGCCTTGTCTATCTCTATAGATGAATCTATTCCATAATCATCATTGACTATCTTTACCGCATATTTGATATGGTTAATATTTTCGTATTCTTCTTTGATAGCTTGAGAGTCTTTATTGAGCTTAGTAATTTCATCTTCAAGGCTTTTCATTTCTTTTTGCCAATCTTTGCTCTTAATCGCAGATGAGCCTGTTATTTTTTCAAGGATTGCCCTTGCTCTTTTGTATTTGTCTATTTCCTCTTTATGGGAATTGTAAAAGCTATCTTTGAATAGAGTTTTATTGTTCCATTCATCGTAGGTTGCCTTGTTGTCTTTGATAATATCTGCATAAGTAAAACACTTATTTAAGTTTTCTATTCTTTTGCTTTTAACTTTAACTTCTTGATGGATGTTCTTATTTTCTGATTGAAGAGTGCCTATTTTTTCTTGCAAGTCTGCTATGGTTTGTAGCTTATTATCTCTAAGATAATAGATTGCTTTTGAAAATCTTCTAAGGTCAGCAGCCATCTTTTTATTGCTTGCATAAGGCTTTAATTCTTTGGCTTTTTCTCCCTGTAAGTCGTGATAGATAGAAATGTATTCATAGAGATTAAAGAGTTCTGCTTTGTTCTCCAGTTCGTCTTTTTTCTCTTGCTTATATTCATCATACTTGGATTGAAGTTTTCCAACTAATGATCCTATCCAAAAAGTAAGTTTTGATAGTTCTTCTTTTAATTTCTTAAACTCCAAATTAAAAGCTATGATTTTTCGGTTGTGATTTCCTCTTTCGGTTTTAATTCCTTTTTTCTCCATCTGATAGCTTGCTGTTCCTAAATGTATTTGTGGAAGTTCTTCTCTTCCCTGTTCTTCAAAGGTGCGTGGATCTATTCTTTTGTCAATTCCGTTTTTCTCTAAATATTCATTAGCCTTTTTAGAAAAATCTTCTCTCCACTTTTTTGCCTTGTCAGGTTCATTCCAATCATTTAAATTTACTTTTCTTGATTTATAGTTTCCACTTTTTAGTTTTATCTTTTCTCCGTTTTCATCAAGGATATATTCTTTTCTGCATTTGGGTTTCCATTTTCCCTCACTATCAATTTCTCTAAGAGTAAGTAGGATATGGGCATGTGGTTGTTCTTCGTTATCGCTTGCTAAGGGATTATGGATATTACAGTCCGCTATCATTCCTTTAGAAGTAAAATTTTCTTCAATAAATTCACTGATGAGTTTTATCCTATCTTCTTGATTTAATTCTCTTGGAAGTGTAAAAAGTAAATTTCTTGCAAGCTGTGAATTTTTGCTTTTCTCTATTTTCTCTACACTGTTCCATAGATATTCCCTGTTTGAAAATTTTTTAGGGATATGTTCAGGCAGAAATATTTTTGAAAATACAAGGTCTTCTTTTTTAGAATAGTCATGAACTTTTCCATAGTGTTCATCATTCAATTTATCTCTTGCGTTATATGCAGCTTTCGCAATTACGCTTGCTCCTTTTGACCTTGTAACTATATCTACATGGGTATGCAAACTTTTTGCTTCCATTTATGGTATGCTCCTTTCTGCTTTAATATTTTTAGAATTAGCAGATAGGTTATCTTACTTTCATCTGCTCATTTGCTTTCTTTCGATATTTTATTTAACTGTTTTCTTATCTCTATATGTCGGAAGTATCTTCGCTCCCTTTTTCAAAGGGCGCAAAGATACACCGACTACATTCGGTGCTTTGCGTTCTTTCAGAAAGCTATACGCTCCGCTAAGGAAACAAAAACGCTAAAGCATTTTTATTTGTTCAATGGGGCTACTCCCCCTTAACCCCTGTGGACTTTGTTTTTTGTAGATTTTTCAAATCAACAAAAAAACAAAGTGTTAAAATGATTTCACTCTGCTATGCTCTAATTTTCTTATTTAATTTTTCCGATTGCTTATATCTCATCTTCAAATTCTTCCAAGTCCTTTTCAGTTTCTTCATCGTCTATCCCATTGTTTTCATTTTCAGTATTTGAAGTTTCTTCTAAAGATATTCCCTTTTCGCTTAAATGCTTTTCAGTTAGTTCCTTTAATTTTTCTCTATATCTGTTATCTGAAAATACATAGTCTAAAAAGGCATAGATTAAATCATTATCTGTATTTTCTTCTGCACCTGTTATTTGTCTTTCAAACTTTTCAAATACTCCACCTTTCTCTACTTTTCTTTTTGTATCTGCACTTCTTTTCAGTTTGCTTTTTTTCTGTTTTAATAACTTAATCTTATTTTCTGCTTGTTCTTTTTTCTTAGTTTCTTTTTCTAATTGGCTGATTACATTATCTAATTCTTTCATTGTCATTTCCTCCGTTCTAATGTTTTGTATTGAAAAAGGCTAAATACCTTTTTATGGGTAAATAGCCTTTCTCTTTCTACTCTTAGATTTTATCTTTTAAAATCTTTCTCAGTTTTTCTAAAATTTTATCCCTCCTTTTTCCAATTGTTTGATAGCTTACTTTTTCTTTTTTACCGATTGACCTTAGACTTTCTTCTCTGTAGAAGATGGCTTCCATTAACTCTTGTTCTTCTTTTGTTAGAGTATTTAATGCTCTATGAAGTTCTTCAATTTGCATTTTTACTTCTACAATTTTTTCTAAGTCTATTTTTTCATCTATGATGTTATCTACAAAGTGTCCGTCATAATCCAGTACCGAAAATGATATAACATTATACTTCCAATCTTTTCTTTGGAGATACTTTTCATGCTCTGTTATCTTCCAGTAGGCTTTGTAGACTTCTTCGCTTACAGGTACGGCTTTGCCTTTC
The DNA here is from genome assembly GCF_019957155.1 of Anaerococcus murdochii. Lineage (NCBI taxonomy): Bacteria > Bacillati > Bacillota > Tissierellia > Tissierellales > Peptoniphilaceae > Anaerococcus > Anaerococcus murdochii. Next base: position 2,052,179 of record NZ_JAIPME010000002.1, read on the forward strand.
ACATAAAGGTAATATTCTTTAGCCACTTAGTTATCCTCCTTTTTTAAGTTCTCTGTTTTGCTTTTTGAGAATAAAAAAGGAGGACTTCTACACTTTGACGTAAAAAGTCCTCCGAAAATAACAATTAAATTAACTCTTATTGTTATTAGATTATTTAATTGTTCAAGAAAATATTCATATAAAAACGAACCAAAAAGGCATTATCAACCATAATCTATTTAAAAAATATGAATATACGCTCATTCACATTACCTCCTTAGCTATTTCTACACTTAGATGCCTCCTTATTTTTTAATCAACAGATGTAATTCCTAATTACAAATTGTTTTTTATTGCTAATCTTAATTTTTTATGAATGCTAATAGCAAAAGGAATTGTGATGATTGTTGTTATCAAATCTGAAATTGTTTGAGCATATATAACACCATTTAATCCCATAAGTTTAGGCAACAATAAAATGATAGGGATAAACACAATTCCTTGTCGCAATGAGTTTAGAAATACTCCCCCTAACGCCTTTCCTGTAGACAAATACAAGGTAGAGTAAGTAAACTGAAAACCAAATGTTATAAACATAATTACGGCTGCTCGTAATGCCAGCACTGCTATATTTAATACATTTTCATCAGTCCCAAATATAGATAATATACTTGGTGCAAATATATAAACCATCACAGTCCACACTACACAAAATACATTTGTCCATTTAACACTTGCCTTTATAGCTTCTCTCACTCTTTCATAATTCTTAGCTCCGTAATTAAATCCAGCTAACGGTTGAAGTCCTTTCATATATCCGAATACAACATTTGTTCCTAATGTTACAATCCTAAGAACAATACCCATTGCAGCTATTGCTTCTTCTCCATAAAAGGACGCTGCATAAGATATTTTGCTGATAGATATTGTTTGTAGAATTTGAAGTATTAACATGGATATACCTATCTTTAATATCTCCTTGTAAATTGCAACTGTTGGTTTAAAGTTAGGTAACTTTATCTCAATTAAATTTTTATCTCCTACAAAGTAAATGAGATACATTAGACTGGTTATCACTCTGGCTATGAGTGTCGCAATAGCTGCACCTCTCACTCCTAAATTAAGTCCGAATATGAATATCGGATCTAAAATCATATTTGATATAGAGCCTAAAATCATGGCTTTCAAAGAAATTTTAGCAGCCCCTTGTGCAACAGCTAAGTTACCAACCGTTACATTTATTGCACCCAAAATGCCACCTACTATGAATATCCCTGTATAAGACTTAGAGATTTCAATAATAGATGGTATGGCTCCCATAAATTTCAAAACGCCATCTAAATAGCAAAACAATACAATAGCTGTAACTATCCCTAAAATTGCACTTGTTAGTAGAGCAACTGTCGCTACAATACTTGCTTCTTTTTTATTATTTCCTCCAAGTAGCCTTGATATATAAGAGCCTGCTCCTGCACCAAATGTTAATCCTATCCCTAAAAAAATAAGTTGAATCGGAAAGGCAACGGAAACAGCAGCTACTGCTTCTTTACCAAGTCCGGACACAAAATATGTGTCCACAACATTGTATAAGGCAGCTACCAACAAACTGATAACCTTAGGCATACCTAATTTAAAAAGTGCTGTATTAATATTTTCTTCCTTCAAAATTTTTATTCTGCTTTCGTTCATTTAAAATTTCTCCACTTCTCAATATTTTATTTTCTGTATTTATGCAACAAAAAAAGGCATAAATACAAAATAGTATCTGCCTTTTGTTCAATAATTTATAAAACAAAAGGCTACAGACAAAACATTGCCTATAGCCTTTTACATTCTATTTATATATCGAGAAATGCACACAAAAACAAAGCCAACTAAATGACCTAATTTTTTGTATTTCCCGATGAAATCTTAAATGTAATTTATTTGCTATACTCTGTACAATGTTTCATCGGTTTCATTTGTACAGAGTTAAGTTTGTTCTTAGGATGATTTCTTAAATAAATTCTCATAACAATTCCCTTTCCATATATTATAATATTTTATCATATTCTTCAAAAATCGTCAAAAATCCATCATTACATACTACCAATTTTCGTCTTTTCTTTTACCTCTTCCAATTATATATAATTGTATTCGTGTTTCTTTTTTCGTTGCCCATCTATTTCATCAAGTTCTTCCTGTATAAGTTATTTAGGTTCTTCTTGTGACACTTCAAACTTGCCAATAAAATTAAAGTACACATCAACTTGTTGTTTTCTGTCTTTTCCTTTTCTTCCCCCTGTGGCTTCATGGACTACAACTTTTTCTATATACTCATTTATCATTGGTACTGTCAGTTCCTCAATGTCTGTATATTTCTCTATCATTTTTAGGAACTTATCTGTGTCAATTTTTCTCTGATGATAGCTTTCTATTTCTTGCTCAAAATACTGTATTTGTTTTTCTAAATCTTGTTGCTCAGTATCATAAACATTAAATAATCTATCAAAGTGTTTTACAGGAATTTTTCCAAGTGCATGGTCTTCATATAGTTTTGTAATAAGGGTTGTTAGTTCTGCATTTCTTGATGATAGTTTTTCTAATTTCTCTTTATCTCCTTGATACTTTTCTTCTCTTTTTTCATCAGATAACTTATTCATCACTTTTAGAAACTCTTGCTTATCTTCTTTTGCAAAATTGGTTATTTCTTTAATTGATTTTAAGAGAATTTCATTCACTGTTTTTAATTTGATGTAGTGGATACTGCAAGTTCCTTTTCTGTGTCTATAATGTTGACATACAAAGCAATAATCACAATCGTATTTCTTTTCTTTATGTTCTGCCGGCTCTCTGTAACTTAATTTACCACCGCAATCTGCACAGATTAAAAGTCCTGTAAGTGGATTTGATGTTGTTCCATACTTTGGACTTCTTCTCACTGTTTTTCTTAACCTTTGAGCATTATTCCATGTTTCTTCATCAATAATGGCTTCGTGAGTGTTCTTGAAGATAATTAGTTCATCTTCTTTCGCCTTTCTGCGTTTCTTGGTTTTGTAATCAAGGCATATTGTTTTACCAAGAACAGTGTGTCCCATGTATTCTCTTTTTTCCAAAATGTAGCCAACTGTTGTCGGCGTCCAAAAATATGGATCGTCTATTCCTCTTTTCTTGGAACTATGATTATTTTCAGGATAATGTATTTCTGCATAGGCTGACGGAATAAGGACTTTATCTTTGGTTAGTATCTCTGCTATCTGTGTTACTCCATATCCCTCTATAACAAGCCTGTAAATGCGTTTTACGACCTTTGAACTCTCTTTATCGACAAGTAGCTCCTGTTTGTTCTTAGGGTTTCTGTAATAGCCGTATGGAACGCTTGGTGATACTCTTTTACCCTCTTCCATTCTTGCTCTAAATATGGATTGTATTTTTCTTGAGGTATCTCTTGCATACCATTCGTTCATAATGTTTAGAAATGGTGTAAAGTCGCTTTCTGCTTGTTTCTCACTATCTATTCCGTTATTGATAGCAATAAACCTTACTCCCTTTTCTTTGAACAGTATTTCGGTATAAAAACCTACTTTGAGGTAATCTCTGCCAAACCTACTCATATCTTTTACTATCACAGTAGAAATTTTATTTTCTTCTACTGCTTTTATCATCTTTTGAAATCCATCTCTATCAAAGGTTGTTCCACTCACTCCATCATCGGTATAGTGATAGATATTTACAAAGCCATTTCTTTTAGCATAATTTTCAAGTAGCTGCTTCTGATTTGTGATGGAATTGCTTTCTCCTTGCATTTCATCATCACGACTTAAACGCTCATAAAGGGCTGTTTGTCCTGTTCTATTCATATTTGACATGAGAATTACCTCCTTTCCAAGTTTTTATTATTTTCTCTGTCCCTAAGAGGTTAATCCTTTAGGGTCTGTTACTACATAGGAAGAGTGCATTTGCATTAGATTAGGCTTTACATAAAATCTTGTCTTTCCTGATCCAGAACCTCCTATTACTAATACATTTTTATTTCTAGCATATTTAGGATTTTTAGGTCTTGAGTTCATTGTTAGTCTTTCGGTATTAGTTATTAGTACATTGTTTTCAAACTTTGGGTCAATATATGGAGCAATATCCTTACTTTCTCCCCATCTTGCAGATCCATATTCCTTACCTTGCCTATATTTCTTTTTATTTTTTCCTTTGCTATAAACAGTTAGCTTAACAAGACCAGCAACTGAAATACCTACTAACAAGTCCCTTGGATTAAGGCTTGGTATATAAGATAAAGTTCCTATATCAGAAATTCCCACCATTATTCTATCAACAATATCTCCTCCAACATAAGAATTGATGTGCTTAGAAAAGATATTTCCAATGTAAAAAAATGATAAATAAGGAATGTTTGATAATATAAATTTCTTTGGGTTGTCTATTTTAATTAAGTTTTTAATATCAGAAAGAATGGCTTCTAATATCTTATTCATCGTAGAAACCTTCACTATCTAATAAAATTAGTAGGTAGTGTCTTCCCTTTGGTGTTATAAATGTTTGTATTCCTACAAGTGTACCTAATGGATCAACCCATTCCTTTACTTCAAAATATCCCTTATTCTTATCTGCATAAGGTAAGAGTTTCTTTTTCTTATCTCTGTAAATTAATCCTTTATCCATTAAAAAACTTATAAACTGATTTTGTGGTATTCCTAATTCTTTGGCAGTATTTCTAAAGTTTGTAAGTAGGTTAAAATCAACTAATTTGTCATAATAGTCTGCCTTTGGTCTTAATTCTTCAATCTCTTCTTCTCTTTCGGCAATAATTCTATTGGCTACCAGAATTGCATCTGCAAGTAGCTCTTCATTTGTTTTCTTTTCTTGTCCTGCTATATATCCTCCATTTTTTCTAATACTTGGTAAAACTTCTCTAGTTACCCAAGCTTTGAATATTTTTGCTTGTGGTAGTTTTGATGAAAGAATAAGCGAATACAATCCTGATTCGTTAATTATTGAAATATTCTGTATTCCTCCAGGGGTGTTCCATTTCGTTACACCCTTATCTTCTTCATCTACATGGTCATAAACAGCTTTTCTTGGATTGACATATCCTAACATCGTTGCTACTTCATTAGCTATAAAGAAAAACTCACCGTCTTTTTCTATAACAGTGAGTTTCCCAAAATTCTTATTTTCAAATGTTTTTAGATTACTTATCATAAGCTTTGCTCCTTATGTTTATTTTTAACTTTATCTTTACTAATGGTGTCCTTAGCCATATCTTTAAACTTATTTATAGTCTTCGTTATTGAATCTTTTCTATCGGCCTTTCTTTCAGAAGCCTTAACTGCTTTTTTAAAGGCGTGTTCCATTACCTTTATATCCTTAGATTGAAAAAACACAGAGTGGTTGCCAGTTTCCTTATCTTTCATAACAGAAAACTTCACTCCGTGTTTATTTAAAATTTTCTTTAGTTCTTTTAACTCAGGATCTTTTAGATTAATTTCTTCTAACTGTCCCTTTTTAACCATATCTTTTAGTTTTACTTCTTCTCCGTTATTTTTTATTACATTTTTCAAGCCTCCTTGTTCTTCTATTTGCTTGTGGACTTTCTTTAAGGCATCGAGAATTGCTTTACTTGTTGCTTTTGCAAGTCTCACTTCAAGATTAAGACTTGACCTAGATACTTCTTCATTAATCATCTATTCCACCTCCATATAAAAGTAACTCTTTGTATTTTCTTAACTTCTCCTGATGTATTTTTCTTCTAAAATCTTCTCCCGTAACTTTAACTGGTATTGTCATTTCAAGTATTCTTGAATATATCCTCTGATACTCAAGTTCAATATTAGGATTTTGAATAATTTCCAATGATAAGTTTGTAGTAAAAATTGTCGGCCTGCCTTTTAAGTATCTTGAGTTTATAATGTTATATACTTGTTCTCTTGCATAAGATGTATCCCTTTCAATTCCAAGGTCATCTAATATTAACAAGGGAATATTTGATAGGTTATTTATAATTTCATTTGAATCTAGCTTAAATGCTGATTTTTGTATTTGGTTTATAACCTGAGATAAATTCATAATCTTAACTTTAACTTGTTCTCTTTCAATTAATTCATTTGCAATAGAACAAGCAAGATAAGTCTTTCCACTGCCAACATCTCCGTAAAATAAAAGTCCAACATTGTCTTCCTTCATTTGTTCAAAGCTTTTAGCATAGTTGTAAGCAACCTTATAGGCTTGACTTTTTTCATTTAAAAATCTCTCAAAAGTATATTGGTGTTGGTTTGGCGATGAAAAACAATCTTTTTTTAGCGATGATATTCTCGTTAATATTTCTCTTTCTGCATTTTCCTTATCTCTTTTTATTTCACATTCACATTTAATTCTTGGAATAAACTTTGTAAATCCAAGGTCAAGTAATTCTCCATCGACTCTTTTACCACATAATTTACAATAGATATGTCCATTTTTTTCAATATCATTTTCTCTTAATACAAAATCTTTTAAGTTTTTCATAAACTCTCTCCTATATCGTAATTCATTTTTCTTGTTGATTTGTCATTAATGCTTTTCGCCTGATCATTAAGATACCAATTGATTATCGTTGCCTTGTGATCTTGATAAACTCTGTTATTTGCTTTCATGTAAGATGACAACCTATCAATATATTCACTAATTCTACTTCCTAACTCATTTGTTAAGTCCTTGTATTCTTCATCAGTCAAAAATATATTTTTATATATTCCATAAGGCTTTTGACCTTTACTAAAATCATTATTTCTTAACTCATTATTATTAATATTGTTATAGTTACCTTCCGATTTTCGAAAATCTTGACTTTCGATATTCGAATCTCTTGAATTTCGATTATCGAACTTCTGGAATTTTGTTTTTCGAACTTCTTGATTTTTTAATTCCATATTAGTAAATATGCTCATAAAGTCTTTAACATAGATTCTATTAGGCTTTCCAAGTCCTTGTCTTTTCTTTTCAATCAGTCCTATCCCTGATTTAATATCAAGTTCAGCTATTAATTTATTTGCTTTTTCACTCGCACAATTAAATTGCTCTTTTATACTTTCAATTGTGTAGTAAATAAAGACTTTTCCATCTTCATCTATCCAGCCATTTTTATATGAAAGGCCCATTCGATTAAGCATATATGAATACAAAACTTTTGCTTCAATAGATATGTTCTCAAAAATCTCATCTTCCATTAATACCATAGGTAACCTAATGAAGTTGTACATCTCAGATTGCCTATTATAAAAATAATCAAAATTCATTCCTGCCTCCTTTCTTTGAAATAAAAAAGACGACAGAATTTTTGATTTTCTATCGTCTGAGATTTACATATTAAATTTTCATCACAAAATAAGACTCTTTAAAGAATCCTTAGTTTTATTGGTATGCTATTTACAATACCCATTGTTAAAATGGATACTCTAAGCAGCACACCAACTATTTATTTTTTGAGTTTTAAACTTTGGTAGAAGTCTTGAACTCCTTATATTTACATAACTATTTGCCTCTATCACTATTATGACACGAAACCCACATGCAGGATCTAATATAGTATATTTATTATGTTCTTTTAAGAATCCTAAAGTAGTTTTATCCAAAATGTATTCTACAAGAAAATTAGGAGTGTAAAATGCATTATCTTTTGCTCTTGCTTCTCGCCCAAGTAATATCTCATAGATATTACTTATTAACTCTACCGGAATAATATTAAAATCATACAGCGCAAATAGTGACAATTGACCATCATTCATCGAAATAGTTCCAGATAAAAAATCTGCAAGCATATTAAATACATCTTGCGTTAATTCGGGGCATTCAATTTCATTACCTAAATCGAAAAGATTTCCATTAAATTTTGATTTTAGATATTTAAATAAATTGTATATTGAACTTTTGTTCCTTAAGTATTTCATAAGTTCATTCTTTGATTGCTCAATATCAGCAGAAAAATTTTCATAAGCAAGGTCAACCCCTCGATCTATCAAAAACCTTATAAAAATGAGTCTCAACACTAACTTTGTAGCAAAGCCTATATGATAGGTGTTTTTTAACTCTTCCGTCAAATAAGTAATATTAGCTAACAAATAATTATTTAATTTATTATTTGAAAATCCTTTTGAAAACTTTTCCCAGAAAATAGGGTTTGTTATTTCTAAATAGGAAAATTCCGTTGCAACAGAACATGTGTCTAACGGGATTTCCGTTGCCATCTCAAGAAAATATGATGTTAAATTCAAAGAAAATCCATTATATATTTTAACTGTTTGATCATCACAAAGCATAGCAACAGGAATTTGTGCATTCCAAACTTGTTTACTGATAGTTTTAAAGGAAACTTCATCGAAAAGATTGTCAAAAAAAAGAATGAATGGGTTTCCATCTATAAAATAAATTGCGTACGGTTTTATCTCATGAACAATTTTAGATATATGATGATTATAGTCATAATCATTAAATTCACTATAATAAATAAGATTTTTAGAATTTTTAAAACCAAGTCTTCTAATAACGATTTCTATTGGCAATTCATATCCTTTCATTTTTAAACATCCCTCCTTTCTTTTTTTTCTGGGTCTTCAACAAATAATAAATATGTTTCTATCTCTAAAGCATCTGCTATTTTCTGTACATTATCCAAAGCAATGCTTCTTTTTTTACACTCTAATGCACTTATATATGTTCTATGCAATCCGGATTTTTCAGCAAAAGCTTCTTGTGATAAACCCATTTCATTTCGATATTTTTTAACGTTTTTAGAAAAAACTTCTATGATATCCATTATACACTACCTCTATTCTTTTAATATTTTATCACTGTTGAATACAATTAGTCAACATACAATAAGTAACACTTCATAAGAATAGTAATATAATTTCCAAACTATCTCAACTGTTTCCTTGTCATAAACATATATCTCTTTCATAACTTCATTAATCCAGTCTAAAAACAGCTAAGTATATAAATGAATCTTCTTCATCCATTATATAATCATATCCTACGACAAAGATTTTACATTACCAAACTCTTCAAATTTTTCTCTTGGTACTTTTTCAACCAGTCTATCCCAAACTTTTGGGAAATTTGAACTTTTAGTTACATCCGATTTAACACCTTCTACTTTAAGCGCTTTCTTTTTCTCAATCTTAATATCCATTTGATTTCCTCCTTGAACTGAAATTGAAAAATAGATTCTTGGGAAATATTGATACTTTTGTCCTCTTTTTACTTGTCCTGGAGTTAGCTTATGAAAATTTTTAAAAACTAAGGCAAAAGAATCAAGAGAATTATAGCCATATTTTATTGCGATATCTATAATTCGTTTATCTGAATTTTTTAAATAAATTGCAGCATTTGTCATCTTTTTAACTTTATATATTCAGATAATTAATATCCTGATGTGATTGAAAATATTCTTGAAAACATTGGAAATGAGTATCCTATTATCTGTGTTATTTCCTTTTCATCAAGTTCATCAGTCAAGTTATCTTCAATATAGTCTATTGCTAAGTTAAAAGATTTCATTATATCCATATTCCTACCACTTTTCATTTAAATTGTACAAAGATTTATTAAATTATACCCGATAATGCTAATACAAATATTATAGCATCACATGTTTATACTATTTTTCTTCTCTGTAAGACTTCTTATCTTGCCCTTTATACTCTCTATATTAATCACGATAATACCTCCATATATTTCCTAATTTCATCTTCTATTTTAAATAGTCTACTGTATTTTATGAGTCGTCTTAGATTTTTATTTGGTGATCTGAAGTATCTTTTTAAGGCTTCTGTGAAAATTTGCTTATCTATTTTTTCTCTGTCGATTATGATGTCACAAATTGTTCGATCTATATCGTAAACTGCAATAAAATTGCCTTGTGGCGATTTAATTTTTGTCTTTCCTAGTTCGTATAAATCTTTTTTTACATAGTGAACTTGTAGATCCTCATATCTTTTTTTGATATGGCTTGCATTATATCCTTGGGGTACAGATATATGAAATACATTTGGAGTCCCGTCGGATAGGTCGTGGAGGTATAGGGCTGTTTGATGGGAAAATATAATTCGATTACTATTAGATGATATTAAAACAAAATCGTCTATTACTTTTCCTTTTAATTGATATAGTCCCGGTCTTAATCTTTCTAATTGTCCGCTTTTTGTTAATTCTGATAAATTATGCCTAGTATATCCAAGTTTTTCTGCTTCTTTGTTAGTGATTACTAAATTTTCTTGTATATATTCTTTAAGTGTATCCATAGTCCACCTCCTCTCGTTTACGCTTTTATTATATGTTATAAAAGCGAATATGTAAAGTTGGCTATTAGAGTTTTGTATTTTGAAAAGGATGTAACGAATCCTTACTCCCTTTCAATAAAAAAAGAGCAGCTTTTTAAGCCACTCTTGTAGAAAGTACAAAATGAGTTTATCTTATTTTTTGTGTTTCCTCATACCAGTCTCAAAACTACTCTTACGTCCATGTAGTTTTTTTGAGTCTTTTTGACGTATCCTTCTTCATCTTTATCGAAAACAAAATGCTTATAAAACTGCTTAAAATGCAGGATTTCTAAATTTATATCTTTTGTATCACCGCTATGGTCTCCACATGGCTTAAGTGGTCAGTATGGATAAAATCTAATATGTCAATAAAAGTCGCATAAAAAAAACAACATACAAAATCTGATGTCGGTTTATTTTTAGATTATAGATTTTCATTCTATCTATAGGTGTCCTATTATATTTTCTATATTATCTTAATTTACTTGGATTCTTGTTTAAAAGTCCTTATATTTATCTTATCAGAATACATATCCATAATTAATTTATAAAAATAAAAAAGACATAGGCTATAGATAAACTCTAAGCTCATGTCTTACTAAATTTAAAGAAAAAATGCAACATATAAACCAGCTACTAAATTAGACACTGTATGTATGATAAAACTTGGAATAATTGATCCCTCTGATAACTTCTCGTTGATATATCCCATAGCATAGGCTATACACCCTGTAACAAAAATAATTAAAAGAGATTTTAATACACCTACAATAGGAAAAAACATCACTCCGTGAACCAGTCCAAACAATATTGATTGTATAAGATTTCCATTATTAAATCCTATTTTACTAACTAGCCTTTTAAGTGCAAATCCCCTAAACAAAATCTCCTCAGGTAAAGCAGTGTTAAGGGCTGCATAAATTATAATAGGCAAAATAGCCTTGAATCTAAGTCCCGCAAACTCGCTAGTTGCATTATTAACTCCACTTAGACTATTTAGAAGAATTATGCCTATTATTAGATAGATAATGGTTACTATAAATATTGATAATATCAAAGTCTTGTCTACCCTTTTAATTCTTTTAAGCCCTATCCATTCTGTAAATTTCTGATTTTTTCTAACTTTAAAATACCAATAAGCAAATGGTATAAGTGAAAATAAAACGATTTGAATTAAACTACTAATAAGTTTGTTAATTGCTAAACTCATAATTCCTCCTTGATATAATATAAAAATACATTTATATTATGCCCATATATTCATATTTAAAACTTGAGAAATGTAAAATATTTTCTTCACCTATATATAAACCTTATCTATAAATTATAATATTTGATTAAATCTCTTAAGTTAATTGCCTTTTGAATATTTTTCATAACACCCTTTTGATATCTCAGCTAACAGCTCTTTAGGCAATGGCCTATAATATGGCAGCCTTACGTAGCTTTAGTTATATCATAATCTGTTAATTTATCCCTAAAATATTCAGTTCCTTCCTCTCCTAGATATACTCCTATATGATTTTTTGACGAAGCAAATTGAATAATATTTTTACCCTTCCAATATGTGGGTATACTCGAAAACGTTTCTGTACTTTCTCATCAGGTATTTTCATGAGTATTCCACCCCTGCAGTCCTCGCTTTTTATTTCGATCAATGCAAACACATCATTAGGAGTCTTATAATTTTTTATCTTTTTTTCTTGACAACAATGCTACACACTCAACTTGTTCATTATTGTCCAAACTTATATTCAAATCATCGTCTATAATTGGGAGCTTGAAAGTAATTGATTTTAACCATTGTCCGTTAGGTTGTTTTTCTTCATAAACTTGAATTTCAGAAATCAAAGCTGTAATTAACTGCCTACGCTCTACATCATTCATAACTTTATAGATTTTATCAAAATAGATCAGAACCTTATATATGTTATCTCCTGTGAGTTTTTCAGCTTCAATAGTCTGTTTCTTTGCTTTCGCATCAATTAGTGATGATTCTAATTCATCTATTTTGTCATACATACGATATAGTCTATCATCTAAATCCTGTTTCCTTCTCTTATAATGCTTATCTTCAACATCTAAATTATCTATTTCCTCAATTAGCTTAAACTTTGTAGAATGACTCTTCCTCAATTCCTTTTGGTAATTATCTATTTCTTTTTCTATTTCAGAGGTATCCACCTTCATGTTGATTTTTTCTTGCATCATAGAAGCAAATTTCGGATTACTTACTATCTTGACAATCACCTCTGCAATAGCATCATCTAACAATTCTTCTCTAATTTGCTTACTGAATGTACACTTATGACCTCTTATCATATTCCTATGTTTACAACCATAGTAATAAAAATCTTTATATTTTGTGCCATCTTTCTTTTTCTTGGTACACTTGTTTCCAAACATTCCCACTCCACATATCGGGCATTTTACAATTCCAGAAAGCAAGTGTGTGCGTGTATCTTTTCCTTTATTCACATGCTCATATTTCTTTGCTTGAGATTTTAGCTTAACCTGAGCAGCTTGCCAAACTTCATCGGAAACTATAGCTTCATGTATCCCTTCAGATATTAGATACTCATCTTGTTCAACCTGCTTATATTCATTTCTTGTACCATGAACTTTTTCTAAAGTTCTTCTTCCAAATGCTATTTTCCCATTATATACAGGATTCTTTAATATCTTTCTTATAAGACCTGCATCAAACAAAGGATTCTTTCCATTCTGTCTTGGAATTTTTCTAATTCCATGATTCTCTAAGTATTTAGATAGCCCATTAGCTCCTATCGTAGTATTTACATACTGGTCGAAGATCGTTCTTATTGCAACTGCCTCTTCTTCATTTATAAACAGCTTGCCATCTTCAAGTTTATATCCATACGGAGCAAAGCCACCATTCCATTTTCCTTCCCTTGCTTTTTGAATGCGACCTTCCATTGTTTGAATACGGATGTTTTCTCTTTCTATTTCAGCCACAGCTGATAAAACAGAAATCATTAGTTTCCCAGCATCTTTAGATGAATCAATGCCATCTTCAACGCAGATAAGATTAACTCCATAATCCTGCATTATCTGAAGTGTAGAAAGAACATCAGCGGCATTTCTTGCAAATCTTGATAACTTAAACACAAGAACAAAAGATACTCCATCTTTTCCAGATTTTATATCTTCCATCATTCGATTGAACTGTTTTCTACCTTCAATAGACTTGCCAGACTTTCCGGCATCTTCATACTCTCCAACAATTTCATAATCGTTGTAAATAGCAAAAACTTTCATTCGTGATTTTTGTGCCTCTAACGAATCCCCCTCTATCTGTATTGACGTAGATACTCGTGTATAGAGGTATACTTTTATTTTTTCTTTTGACATAGCATTAACCTCAATATAACTTTTCTATATCATATATAAACTTTGATTTTTGAATTTAAGTTTGGACTATCATATCAAGTATATTATAACACTTTTATTAGTCCGTCTCAATTTGTGTTTTCGCCATGTCAAAACTATTTTTCATCTCTTGATTTTTTGCTGGCGTTGGATCGGGCAGATTATCTAAATCTAAAGCACCAGCATATTTTGCAATCAGATTTGCTATTAAATCAGCCAATCCATTCCAGTCATTGTCCAATATATACCTCCTCTAAAGTTTTATATCTAATAATTATTTGTTTAATTAAGTTTTACGACATTGACAAGTGCCTTGGATTAGCAACATAGGAATCTCACCTCCGCCTCTATTCCGGATGAGCCGGCTTCAACCTTAGAAGTATCATTATCCTCATTTTCTTCATAGCGGATAGGGTATCCCTCCCTATATTCAAACTCTTACTTATCGCCACTTTCTTTTTGCTTAGCAGTACTTGTTTTGCCGAATTATTCAGCAGAAAGATCTTGGCGGATAGGTTATTACGCTCCAAAAATAATTAATGTCTTGTCATGGTCTATTCAATTGTTAAGGTTCAAATTTTATCGAGAGTTATTAATCTTTTTAAAATTTAACCATCAGAAAATACTTATCTTGATGAAACAAAATTGTTTAAAATTACCCTCTTATACTTAACAGTGAAAAGAAGTATTTCTTGGTAACCAATTTTGAAATAGAATTGCTTATGTAAAAAGGTCCAATTCACACTGCATGAGTAACAGTGAAAATTGGACCCTCTTCGTATCTATCATCTAAAAGTATTCTGGCATTTCTTTAATTTTCTAATCGCCTTTTAAGTATCATATTTATATTTTTTTATCTCTGGCATACTTTTATACCTTTTTAGACTTAAAGTCTTTAATAATGCCTTTCCACCTCTTTTTACCTATAAAGATTCTCCTACATCATAGTTCATTTTTTTATTTCCTCCTTGATGTCTTAATTTATCTTTATCTTCTTTATACCATTTTATATTTAGAAATAAAAAATAGATGAGATTTTTTGGATTCTGTTATGAAAAATCTAAAACGAACCTAAATTTTATTATTCAGGTTCGTTTTGTTTTCTATATTGGCTAGGACTAAGTCCTGTGAAATCTTTGAATGCTCTGTTGAAGTTAGATGGATTCTGAAAGTTTAGATCATTGCTTATTTCTAGTATGGATTTATCTGTGTTTATAAGCAAATCTTCTGAATATATTAGTTTTAACCTTTGGATATACTTCATCGGCGTGTATTGAAAGGATCTTGTGAATTTTGTGTTTAGAGTAGATTTTGATATTTTAAATTTTTTCGCTAGATGATCTAAGTTTAGATTTTTATCCAGGTTTTCTTTCATATATTTCTCTACTTCTTCCATTAGTTTATCCCCTCCGGGCGTGAAATAATTGGTCTTACTTGGATTTATGCCAACTTTTCCTATTCTATATATGAGTTCCAAGGATTTTAATTTTATAAATAGCATATCCCTTTCTTTAAGTGCTTGAATTAATTCATTTGCAAGTTTTACCAAATCTTCGTTTTTAATGGCACATCCCATGTCTTTTACATTTTTAAATTTATATATAAATTCTCCAATGTATGGAAAGTAGGGGGAATTTTTATCCAAGATTTTATCTGCTATTACTATGTTAAATGCCGTGGTTCGATGACTTGTTGTGGAAGAAAATTTTGAATTTGGTATTGATCTTCCTACGAATATTTCATTTGTAGTTATGAGAACTTTGCTATTGTTTATGTAAGTGAAATGATTGCCTTCATAGCAGTATCCTATCCTATAGCCTCTATTTCCCTCCGTAGAAGAGTTATGGGCGTTGTATTTCTTCTTTAGACTGATGTAGAGTACAAAGACCCCCGGAAATATTTCGTAAGAGGTCATCTTATTTTCAGGGCTTTCTAAGCCTATATAATTTATAATTCTAGGATCCTCTGTGGGAAATTCTTCGAACCCCCAAGATTTAAGTCTATTCTCTTTCATACAAACTCCACTATATTTTCTTTCGAATTTTTTATAAATTCATAGTCATGGCTTATGACGATTATTGTCTTTCCTTCATCTTTCATCTCTTTTAATATTCCAATTAGTCTTTTCATATTTTCAAAACACAGTCCAGATGTAGGTTCGTCAAGCACCACGATTTCCTTTGGACTTGCCATTGCTAGTCCCAGAGCGAGTCTTTGTTTTTCTCCTCCAGATAACTTCTGTGGGTGGCTTTCTCTCCTATCCCAGAGCTCTAGTTTCTTTAATATTTCTTCAATCTTTTTTTCGTCATCTGTTACTATTTTCATCTCCGTTAAAACGGATTCTGTAAATAGCTGATAATTGATATCCTGCATCACTAGAGAAATATAGTCTCCATGGTTTTTTATTCTTCTATTTTTGTAAAATACTTCGCCCTTTTGCTTCTTATTAAGACCGCAAAGATTTCTTATAAATGAAGATTTACCAATTCCATTTGCTCCTATTATGAAATATATTCCCGGATCAAAGCTCATTGAAAAATCAAATAGCTTGGGATTTTTTTCATATTGGCAGGAAAAATCTCTACATACAAGTGATTTTTCTTCATCGAAACTGTGGTCGAATAGGTTCTTCACTTCGTAGCTTTTACTTATAAGTTCTTCTTTTTCTATGTCTTTAAGGGTTCTAAGTCTGTGCTTTTCAAGTATTTCTTCTGAGATTCTATCTTTACTATAGGATAAAATTTTCCGATTTTCAATTACAAGTAGTCTGTCCATTATTTCTTTTAAATAGTAGAGTCTATGCTCAGCGATGATTATTATCTTGCCCAAGGATTTTAAAACCTCTAGGCAGTGGGTCAATTTTTCTATGGATTCTCTGTCTAAGGATGCGGATGGTTCGTCGAAAATATATATTTCATTGTCCATAACCGCCACAGAATTTATGGCTATTAGCTGTTTCTGCCCTCCTGATAGTTTGAATAAATCATTGCCTAAAAGATCCTGACTATTTAGTAGTTTTGAAAAATATTCTATCTTTTCATAAATTTTATCCCTAGAAACATTCCTGTTTTCTAGGGCAAATGCGATTTCATCTAGGGAATTAATGGCGTAGAATTGATTTTTTGGATTTTGAAAGACTGTTGAGATGAATTTTGATCTGTCGGTTATATCCAACTTCAAAATACTTTCTCCATCAAATAAAAGATCCCCTTCCATCTTTGCCATATCAACTTCTGGTATAATTCCATTTATAGTCTTGATTAGAGATGATTTACCACATCCAGATCTGCCTGTGATGACATTTATAGATCCCTTTTCAAATTTTAAATTTATATCTTCAAGTATTCTATTTTCTCCCTCATCTTCTTTGAATGAAAGAGAAAAATTCTTAAATTCTAGCATATTTTTATCCTTATAAATAATATTATTATATAAATTCCGAAACTAAGTAGGACATAGTCCGCCGTTTTAAGCCTTGCACATGATATGGAAGACCTCTCTTTATTCATTTTCATGCCTCTTGTCATGGCAGATATCGCAACATTGTCCGCTGTTTGAGATACAATCATAAGTAATGGCACAAATCTATATTCCAGTATCTTCGCCGGATTTTTAAAGAAGTTTTTCATCGTAAGTCCATGCATGTACATAGCTTCTCCGATGATTTTGTAATCTTCTTTTATAGAATAGAAAAATCTAAACATTACAGAAATTGGTATGATTATATAGTCTGGAAATTTGATTTTCTTTAGTGAATAGACGAGATCGCTCATCTTAGTAGTTGTCACAGTGTAATAACCCATCATCACTCCTGGAAGTATTCTAAGTATTATTCCGCAGTAGAGATTAAAGACCATCCCTAAATAAGAATTTGGATACTTGGATGCTACTATCTGTCCTACTACGGCTATCCCAGTATAAAAAAGTCCCTTACCAATAAGGGACCATTTTTTATCTAGGATTGCAAGTAGGTATGGAAATATAGCTAACAAAATTCCAAGGTATTTATAACTCATACTAATGGAACCTTCTGTTGCAGATACCCCTATGATAATTGTTAAGAATAATTTTGTCCTAAAATCAATTTTCATTAAGCCATTCCCGCTTTTTTAAAATGTTTATTTAAGATTTTAATTCCAATGGTACATCCTATGTATCCACCGAGCATACCTAGTAGAACTACAGGTATAAAGGACCAGTTTGGCATAACTGAGAGTAGTTTTTCTGCATATTCAGCCCCATAGCCTTGGTCGATTAAAGACTGTAAATAGGCATCTCTAGCAAAGTAGATTGGTATTAAATTTGCAGCTGCAAAAATCATAAAGACTGTGTAGGTTAGTCTTGCAGTTTTTATTGACTTATAGCCACCCTTTTTTAATATAATTTCACAGATTAATGACAATAAAATTATGGCAGGTAGAACTATCGCTCCATGACCTGACATTGAAAATGTAAGTCCAAATACTATTCCCATGATTAAGATCATGCCAAATTTATCTATCTTTGTTGAATAAAGCATAAATACTGGTCCTGAAACTAAACCGCAAGCAAATGGAACTAGGGGCATAAGTACAGGTATAAAACCTATCATACCTCCACACCAGAGTGCCATTACAGTTAAAAGCGAAAATACTCCTGCATTTATTAAATCTCGAATTCCAAATTTATTCATTTTTTCCTCCTTAATATATAAATTCTTCAGATTTTTTAGATGATTCAATCATCTTTTGGTAAGTTTTACTTTCTTTTATAAGTTCATCGTGTTTTCCAAAATCTTCTATCTTTCCATCTTTCATAACTATGATTTGATCTACATTTCTGATTGATTTCATCCTATGGGAAACTATCATCACCGTCTTATTTTTAATTAATTTATTTAGAGATTCTTGGATATATTTTTCATTTTCCACATCAAGTGATGCCGCAATTTCATCTAGTAGGATTATTTCTGCATCCTTTAAAAATGCTCTTGCTATGGATATTCTCTGTCTTTCTCCTCCAGATAAGTTAGATCCATTTTCGCCGATCTCCGTATCGTATCCATTCTCAAGTTTCTTTACAAATTCGTCACAGTTCGCTAGCCTTGCAGCTTCTAGCACTTCTTCATCACTTGCAGTAGGTCTGCCGAGCCTTATATTTTCCATTACAGAACCGTTAAATAGAATTACATCTTGGAACACCATGGAAATATGTTTAAATAAATCTTCTGTCCTCGCCTTATTTATCTCTTTTTTATCTATTAAGATTTCTCCTCTGTCATAATCATAGAGCCTTGCCACCAATTTTATTAGAGTGGACTTCCCGCAACCAGATGGACCAACAAGAGCAGTAGTTTTTCCCTGCAAAGCCTTGAATGAAATATTATCTATGACTTTTTTGTCATCGAGATAAGAAAATTCTACATTTTTTCCTTCTATATCAAATGATTTAAATTCTGTTTCTCTTCCCGGTTGGATTTCTTCTGATCTAAGTGCCTTTATCTTTTCTATTGGAGAATCCATGTACATTAACTCTCCATAAAATTGGTTAAAGGCAGCAACTCCATCAATTAATCTTGCTGAAGCAAATAGGTAGCCTGCAAAATACAAGATATTTATTTCTCCATTTATCAAGCTATTTAATCCAACATATATTGCAAGGGCTAGGGATAAGTTTGCCACAACTGTTGCAGAAACAATGGGGATAACTTGTCCCAGTTCTGACTTAATGTGTTTCTTTTCTAAGGACCTAACAAAGTCAATGCCACTTTTTTCCTTTTCTTCAGTCAAATTGTAGGATTTGATTTCAGTGGATAGATCTATTAGTTCTTGGAACATCTTCGAAGACTTTCTCTGTTCTTTGTAGTAGGTCGCCGTCGCCTTCTTTTGGATTTTGGTGGAAGTCAAATTCAAAATAGCAGAAATATAAATTGGAGCTATAACTGCAAGACCAAGCTTTACATTTCCAATTAGCAACAAAATGGAAATAATAACTAGGTTTATTATAAAGCCATAAAAACCTGAAACTGCATGAGAAAGACCATGCTCCATTGCCTCTACATCCTTCATAATCGTTTGAGAAAAATCAGTTAAATCTCTTTTTGAATAGAAACTAAGGGGAAGATCTTTTATTATTTCAGAAAGTTCAATCCTTAAATTTGCAGATTCTTTATAGGTTTCATTATAGGTTGTAATGTAATCTTTATTTATTACGAAAATCATTATAAGGGCAATTACTATATATGCAATGACAGAAATCTTAAGATTAAACTTGCCTAGCCCCAAGAGACCTTGCATTACATACATAAGAAGAAACATAGGAAGCATGTAGGATAGACTCTTTAAGGCAGAATATTTAGTTGCAACGATGGTTCCTTCTGCACCCTTGTCTGTAAGTGCAAATCTATCTTTTAAATAGTTCTTCATAGATCAACTCTCCATTCATTTGCTTCATTGTACATTTCAATAAACTTCTTATATCTGCTATCTTCCCTCATAAGTTCATCGTGGCTTCCTCTCTCTAGAATTTTTCCATCTTCTACCAGTAGAATTTCGTCCACTCCACGAATCGAAGAAAGCCTATGAGCAATCATAATTGTCGTCCTATCTTTTATAAGCTCCTTAAATGCAATCTGTAATTCATATTCATTTTCCGGATCTGCAGCAGCAGAAGCTTCATCAAGGATAATTATCTTTGGATCCTTCAAAAATATTCTCGCAATGGAGATTCTCTGTTTCTCGCCACCAGATAGATTTATCCCTTCAGCACCTATTATCGCATCGTACTTGTCTTTGAACTTATCTATAAAGTCATCACAGCGGGCAAGCTTTAAGGCTTTGTAGACCTCTTCATCATCTGCATCTTTATTTGCGAGTTTTACATTTTCAAAAATCGAAATTCCTTGGAATAGTTTAGGATTTTGAAAAACTATACCGATATTTTTCATCAAGCTTTCTCCATCGTAGGAAGAAATATTTCTGTCGCCGATTAAAATTTCTCCAGAATCCACAGGATATAGTCCAGAGATTAACTTAGCAATGGTAGACTTACCAGATCCAGAGCTACCTACAAGAGCATATACTTTGTTCTCGTCAAGATTTAAAGAAAAATTATGTAAAATCTTATTCTTGTCATCGTATGAAAAATCAACATTTTTAAAGATTATATTCTTCTTTTGTAAATCTTTTTGTGTACCAAAAACTATTTCTTTTTCTTTCATCTCTGTGAACAGATTTTCAAGATTATCTACAGCAGAGTTAGCTTGAAAAACATACATGGAAACATACATAATCTTCATTAGATCTACGAAAAATAATCCCATAAATAAAGTGAAAAATAGAATTTTTGCTGACCAGATATTAGGATCTTGTCCTTTTGAAACCATAAATATCGCTAGAAAGACTGGCGTGATTATAAAAATATTTAAAAGCCATTGGAAAAGGACATAGGGAATCCTGCAGGACATCGAATATTTGTAGACCATGTCCTTATAGACCATGATTGAATCGTAAAGTTTTGTAAAACCGATAAGTGGCGTGTTGAAGATCTTCACCACTGGCATTCCTCTTACATATTCCACAGCCCCAGCATTCATTTCATCTAGCTTCTCCATGTACTTCTTCATAAATGATTGGTCTCCTATCATTTTGTAGAGTAAGTACATACTGAGTAGAATGATGATTACAAAAAATATTCCAAGATAGATGTCAATTGCAAAGGTCAAGGCTATCATGAGTATAGGAGTTAAAGCTGCCATAGTTTGATCTGTTATGAGGTGGGCGACAATCATGTGTGTTTGTTCCACATTGTTGTCGATTATCTTTCTTACCTCACCAGAGTTATGGGTGTCAAAAAAAGTATTTGAAGCCCTAAGTAGATGCCTAAGTCCTTTTTCACGAAGCCTAGTTTCAAGTCTAAATCCAGCTAAGTGACTCATCCATGTCCCGCCAAAGTAGAAGATACTACAGCTGGCAAAGAGAACTAGAATTTTTATAGAGAAAATCTTAAGGTTCATTAGATCTTCTCCACAAAATACATCTCTAAGCAAAATCCAAATTAAATAATAAGCATAGAACTGTAGCAAATTCCCAACTACAGCTAGCATCGCCGCAAGTATTCCATGGATTTTTCTTTCAGGCATATAGGAAAATAATTTCTTATAAAGTTTCATATTAACCTTCTTTCTATGTGCTATTTGATAATCAATATCAATATATCATCTTTTTTTTTTATCGTCTAGTCGAAAAAAATTATTCTGTCATAAATTTTAAATAAAATATGATGGTCTTTAAATTTTTGTAAGAGACTGTGTAAAATGCCTTTCCCCTAGGGGAAAGAGATATGTGATCAATTTTTTACTATATGTGGACCACTTTCCGATAATAACTGTGGACCATTTTGGGGTTGACATTTACATCTAAAAGTCTTCTGGCTTTTCTTTAATTTTCTAATCGCCTTTAAAGTGTCATATTTATATTTTTTTATCTCTGGCATACTTTGATACCTTTTAGACTTAAAGTCTTTAATAGTACCTTTCCACCTCTTTTTTATCTATAAAGATTCTCCTACATCATAGTTCATTTTTTTATTTAAACCTTTCTGTGTTAGTTTATCTTTATCTCCTTCATACCAATTTAAGATTGTTGCATAGTGGTTTTGATAGGCCTTTCCACTGCTTTTCATGTATCTTGATAGTTTATTTATCATTATTTCTGTGTGTGAGTTTAGTTTTTCTTTTAGATTTTTATATTCTTCTTTGCTTAGCCTTACATTTTTGAATTCTCCATAAAAGATGGGGGTGGACTTTTTATCTTTTTATATCTCTCCCTCTCTCTCTTTATCTATCTCTATATCTTTCTCTATCTCTATCTCTTGTCGGACATGTGTTGGACTCATTAAGGACAATGTCCTCTGTTTATTTTGTCTGTATCTTCTTTTTTTCTCTGCCCATGCTGTTTCTGATCCGATTAAGTTTGGTATTTCTGTTAAATAGTATTCATCATTTTCTGTTACAACTTCTAGTAAGCCTTGATTGATTAAATAATTAACTGTAACCATTACATCATCGTCTGTTTCATCTATGGTTAGTGCTAACTCTTTTATAAAATCACTTTCTACTCCATCATAATAGAGTTTGCCCTCATCTTTTAGACTTAGTAATAAAAGTTTTAGATAGATTATCGTGTAGGTATCTCCTCCCGATATTCTTCTTAATCTTTTTATCCTTTTGTCTGTGAAAAATTCTTCTTTTAATTTTATCCAATAATATCTTTTGTTTATTGCCATTCTAATCCTCCTTGCAATAAAAAAAGAAGCAGATTTTTTCTCTACTTCTCCTTAAAATTTATTTTTCATTATTCACAAATTTTTTTATAATTTTCTAGCTAAAAATACTAGATGATCTTCCTCGTCCAGATGGTATTCGCATTTAAATCCTATCTTATTCAATGTTTCTGTGAGATATTCGGGAGAATAAACTTCAAAATCTAGCATATCCGCCCATTTTTTTATATTTTTATGTTCTCTATATGCTCCTTCGTTGCATATTAGAAACTGACCGTCCTTAATTAGTACACGATGAATTTCCCTAAAAGATACTTCTATATTCTTCCAAAAATAAATGGTTTCAAAGGCAGTTACTATATCTATGGATTCATCTTCAAAAGGTAACTTAGCCACGTCTGCTTCAATAATTTTACACCTGCCATCTCTTATAGCTTCGCTATTTACTGAACTTGCTATATCTACACTTGTTTTAGAGTAGTCCATTCCATATACTTTTTTAGCCTTTGTTAAGAAGTATTGAACATTACGTCCACCACCACATCCTAGATCTAAAACTACATCCGAGGTTTTAATATGCAGAAAGGATCTGCCCCATTTCGCCAATTTTTCGTGGCCAACGTTCATTCCTTTCACCATGAAACGACCACCGAAATTATTTTTAGGATTTTTTACATTTTCAAAAAATTTTTTTAACATTTTCATCTCCTGTTGATAACAATTATCAGTGTCATTTTATCATAAATTTTACATTTATTCAATTTTATATCCTATCTACATTGATGTATTCAAGAATTTCGATAATCGAAATTCTTGATTTCCGATTTTCGGAATTCTGGACTTCTGCTTTTCGGAAGTCTTATTCTTTTAGTTATTTAAGGGTGTAACTTTTCGTTACTCCCTTAGATTTCTCTGGTCATATCTTTTTTGTTTGGTTTTACTTTTTCTTTTACTTTTCTTTTGACTTTCTCTTTTGTCTTATCCTTGTTCTTGGATAGGTCTTTGTATTTCTTTATTTGTTTTAGGATACTTTCTTTTTCTTTTTTATTTTCTTTTGCTATGACTTGCTTAAAGGCATATTCCATTACTTTTATGTCTTTGGCTTGGAAAAATACTTCATAGTTTTTAGTTTCTTTGTTTTTCATTACTGAAAAACTTACTCCAAGTTTGTTTAGTTCTTTTTTTAAGTCTTTGAGGTTGCTTTGATCTATACTTATGTTTTCTAGTTGTCCTTTTTTGTAGAGGTCTTTTATTTTAATTTCATTTCCCATAAGGCTTTTTAGGTTGCCATTTGCTTTTTCTAAAGTATCATTTAGCTTTTTTCTTATTTCTTTGTCTAAGTTGATTGATTCTTTTGCTGCCTTTATTGTGTATGATATTATGGTTTGTGCTGCTTGACCTGCTTCTTTGCTTATTTCTTCATTTATCATGTTTTATCTCCTTTGTTTGAATTAAAAAAGGGAAGTATAGGCTTTAATTTTTCTATACTTCCCTTTGATTGTTTTTATTTGGTTGTTCTTGGTGGTGGAATGCTTTATTTTGATGTTTTTATATATTTCTTAGGTATTTGTACCTTTTATTGTTTTTCTGCTCTTATTTTGCTTTTCCACCTTTAGTAGTTTATGTGTGTTCTTTTATCTGATAGATAGTTTTTCATGTTGGAATATATAATCTGTATTTCTTCATTGTTCATTGCTTTTATTTCTTCTGTGCTTTTATATGTTTTGTATGTTCCGTCTTGATCTGCTTTTATGAGTTCATCTATTAACTCTTGCCTTTTATTCATCTCTATTACCTCCTAGATCTGCCTTTATTTTCTTGGTCATATTATAGCTTGGATAAGATATTTTTACCAGGTCTTATCTTTCTTGATTTTTGTAATAGTCTTTAGTCATTTGTCTTTTTTTATTAAAACTATCACTGACTTGCTTATACTCTTTTATCTTTTCTATGATACTTTCTTTTTCTCCCCTCTTGATTGCCTTGTCAATTTCTATTGATAGGTCAATACCATATTCTTCATTAACTACTTCTACTGCATATTTAATATGATTTATTTCCTTGTATCTTTCCCTTATCTTTTCTGACTCTGTATTTAATTTACTGATTTCATCTTCTAAGCTTTTAATTTCTCCTAACCATTCTTTTTCTCTTAAATTTTTCTTTCCACTAATTTTTTCAATTAAGGTTCTTGCCCTTATATGTTGGTCTATTTCCTTTTGATTATTCTTGTAGAAGCTTTCTTTGAATATTTTCTTGCTTTCATATTCTTGGTAGGTTGCTTTTGTTTTTCTTACAGTCTTTGCATAGGCTAAGCATTTATTAAGGTCTTCTATCTTTTGACTGTTTTCTTTTATGGTCTTATATATCTCAGTGTTTTTACTTCTTAGGGTGTTTATATGTCCTTGCAGGTCTGATATGGTTTTTATTTTGTTTTCCCTTAGATAATTTATTCCACTTGCATATCTTTTTAGATCATAGATTGCCTTGTTTCTTTCCCCATAAAATGATAATTCAGCTCTATTGTTTTCTTGCATTTCTTGATAGAAACTTAAATATTCATAGAGGTTAAAGAGTCCTGATTCATTTTCTATTTGCTTTTTACTTTGGTCTTTATATTCCCTATATGATTCTTTTAGCTTATCTTTGAAGCCTATTAACCAAGATGTTATTTTCTTTATTTCATTGCCTATGTTTTTTAATAGTTCATTCTGTTTTTTTATTTCACGATTTATATCTCCTTTTTCTGTTCTTATTCCTTTTCTTTCCATTGCACTAGCACTTGCTCCTAGATGTATTGTTGGTATTTGTTTTATGCCTTGTCTTTTAAAACTTCTATGGTCTACTCTTTTTTCTGCTCCTGCTCTTTCTAAATATTTGTTACAAAGGTCTGAAAAATTTTCTCTCCATTTTTCTACATTGCCCTTATCATTCCAGGTTGTTAGTTCTACTTTTCTTGTCTTAGGTTTTCCATTTTTGTTTAAAATCTTTTCTCCTTTTTCATCTAGGATATATTCTTTTTTACTTTTTTGTCCCCATGTTCCATCTTCATTTATTGGTCTTACTATGGTCATTATATGAGCATGAATGTTTTGATTTCCCTCTCTACTTTCATCATGAATTGCTAGGTCTACTATCATTCCCTCTTTTACAAAATTGTTTTGTATATATTCTTCTATCATCTTTTTATTTTCTTCCATGCTTAACTCTTTTGGTAATGATATGATAAAGTTTCTTGCAAGTTGGGCATTAGAGTTTTTCTCAAATAGTTCTACCGAGTTCCACAAGGTTTTTCGGTCTTTATATTCTTTTGGTGCGCGATCTGGTAAATATATTTCTTTGCTAATTACTCCTTGCTTTTTGGTGTAGTCATGGGTTACTCCGTCCCATTCATTTTTTATTTTTTCTCCACTTATATATGCTGCACTTGCTACTGCACTTTTGCCTTTTCCTCTTGATATTATGTTTACTGAAAAATGAAAACTGTCTGCCATTTTATCACTTCCTTTCTTTTTTTTGTTGTTTTAGGTGGAGGCTTAACAGATTTTTTATATCCACTTTGTGAATGAGCGTTTTGAAATGATAGAATAGAAAAAGCCGACTACTGAATTAATTTTTGTTGTTTCAGTATGTCGGCTTAATTGTTACTTTCATTTCAAATTTTAAAAGTCAAGGGCGAGCGTTAGCGAGTTTATTTACCCTTGACTTTTAAAAAGCGAATGGTTGTTGCTCCCTGCAAGAGTTTGGCTCCGCATGACGCAAGCACCCTTTAGGGTGTATAATTGCGCCCTTAGAAAATCTAAGGGAGATTTAATTATTTTATTTTTCCTAATTTTCTCTCATTATTTTTAGTGTTTCTTTAAATTCTTTTGTCTTTGTTGCTTCTTCTAGTAGGATTTTTATTTCTTCATCTGTTAGTTCTTCTGCATTTTCTATAAGGCTTTCTAAGATTGCTCCTCTTGTTATTAGCCTATGGGTTCTTTCTTTTCTTCTTTTTTCTATGTCTTGTTTTAATATCTTCTTTTCTTGATTTTTTAGTTGCCTTAATCTTTCCTCTGTATCATCAATTTTATCTTTTATTTCTTTTGATTCTTGTCTTAGTTGCTCTAACTTTTTCATATATAACTCCTTTCTTGTATTAAAAAAAGACGATAGATTTTTTACTTTCTATCGCCTTTAATTCTATTATTTACTTTTTCATTATGACACTTATTTCATACTTCAAATTTTGAAAAGCAATAGTTTCCTAATAGTGTGGAAACTATTATAATCAAAACACAAGGAAGAAACATTTCTGTCAAAATATTTATATTATCAATCGGAGCAATGGCATTTATTTTCATTAGAGTAAATTTCCCAAATGCTTCTATATTTATATTTATTTTATTAAATATATTTATTAACATACTTATAATATCTTTTTCTAAGAATATAAAGGCTAATGATCCTAAAATTCCTGCTATATGATTTTTTAAACTCATTGAAAGAAATACCACAATGCTAGTTAAAGCCATATATACTATTACTCCCCTCCTTATGATAAAAATAAATTTGCTAAAATCTATAGATTTACCAAGGATTACAGAAACAAAATATGAACTTAGTGTATACATTAAAAATATTGTTATTGCTAACATAAGGGCAAAAATGTATCTACTAATATATATTTCTGTCCTTTTTCTTCCTGAACATATATAATGTTGCCAAGTATTAAATTGATATTCTCCAGCTATAAATAAAGCTATAGCAAAAGTTACTAAAAAACCTAATCCCTTTGTATAATCTAATCCATTTAAAAGCACTTCTGACAGATCTTTATAAGTTGTAAGATTTCCAAATACAGAAATTCCTATTTTATTTCCGTTTGCTACAAAAAATGTAAATATACCCGAAAATAATATAGTTATAATAAATACAACTTGTATGTGAAAACTTTTTAAAGCTCTCAATATATCTCTTTTAATTAACATAAGTCTTTCCTCCAGCCAAAATATCACAATAAATTTCCTCAAGACTTCCCTTTTCTAGTTTCTCTTTACTTACATTTATTATTTTTGCTTGGTGTAAAATAGCGAAACTATCACATATTTTTTCTAATTGCTCAGTATTGTGGCTTGTTATAATAATTGTTTTGCCAAGTTCTTTTGATTCTTTTATTTTTTCTTTTAATATAACAGTTGATTCAATGTCTAGCCCATTAAATGGTTCATCTAGTATCACTATATTAGAATTAGTTATAAAGCTAAGAGCCAATTTTAGTTTTTGAAGCATTCCTAGTGAAAGTTCATTAGCCTTCTTTCTTAACATTGATTCTAAGGTAAAGTCCTTGATTATTTTTTCAATCTCTTTTTCTCTTTCATCTTTATTTTTATAATAAAGCATAGAATAAATACTAAGGTTATCTTTTACGCTAAGGTTCATATAACAAGATGGATTACTAATAAGTGCTGCTATATTTTCATTGTCATCTGAGATTTTAACTTTTTGATCATACATCTTTAAAGGAATAAGCTTAGTAATTATTTTTAACAAAGTAGTTTTTCCGGCTCCGTTTTTTCCAAGTAAGCCATATACTTTGCCCTTTTCAAGGCTAAAAGATACATTATCTAAGACAAAATTATTCATGTATTTTTTTGTAATATTATTTACCGTAATACTATTCATAAGAACACCTCTTTTACATTGCTTTAATTGCAAGAAAACTAGAACATAATATAATTATTAGACACAAAGCTAATAATAAAAAATTTTTAATGTTACTTTTATTTTTCATAAGATTACTTCCAAACAATTTTTATACCAACAAAAATATAAACAATTAAAAGTACTGCACCTACTATTAACAATGTAGATATAACCCCTTTAAACATAGATTTCTTTAATTTTTTATGCCATTCTTTAGATAGGTTTCTAATAGGATCAGCCTCCGTTAAATTTAGCTCTATGTTTTCCATGGGAAGATTTTCTTTTTTCATTTGCTTTAGAGTTTCACTGCATTTGCTACATTCTGATAAATGTTCATCTACTATTCTTCTACTTTCTTCACTACATACATCATCTATATATAGGGGAAGAAGATCTTCAATAATTTTACAAGAAATTTTCATTATATTCCTCCATCAACTTATTTTTTGCCCTATAAAATACTACTCTCGCCCATCCATCGGATTTGCCAAATAATTCTCCAATTTGTTTAAAAGATAATCCTGCAAAAATTCTCAAAGAAAAAACTTCCTTGTATGGTTCTTCTAACTTGTGTAAGAGAATATGAATTTTCATCACGTCCTCTTTCTCCTCAAATCTTAAAACAAAATCTAAATCAGATGTCATGTATTCAGAGTATTCATTTATAGATACTTTTTTCTTTTCTTTTTTATAAAAATCAGATAATGCATTTTTTGCAATTTGACATAACCAAGTGTATAATTTGCAATCACCATTAAATGTTTCAATTTTTTCAAGAGCTTTAAAAAAAGTTTCTTGTGTGATTTCTTCAGCTATATATTCATCATGACTAATTGTCAAAACATATAAATATACTTTAGAAAAATATTCTTTATATATTATTTCGTAATCATAGTCTATAAAATCACACCCTTTCTTGTTTTCTAATAGTTAGACGATCAAAAAATCAAAACGTTACAAATTTCTTGTTAATATTTTTACCCGCATTTCATATAAAAAAGACGATAGAGTTTTTAATTTCTATCGCCTAAAATATCCACTTTTTAATATTTTCTAATTCAATAAGTTTTTATATCCTTACCACAAGACCATATTTTAGTTTCAGCAACTCTGAATCTTAATATAATCACTCATTACATTTATTAAGTCTATCTTTAACATATAATATATGATATATCCATCATTCATCCTAAACATCTAATTTCAAATTTTCCATTTTCTTTGAGTTCAATGCAAAAGACATTGAAAATATTACCAAGTATATTATAAAAAGTACAATATTCCCATCTGACTTAGAAAATCCAAGCCTATTTAATGCAAATATTTCTATTGATACTAGCACTATAGACCCAATCAATCCTAAAACCATCCATAAATCACCTTTCTCTAAATCAATAAAGTACATGGCTAAGTAGAAGATTGATACTAATTGTAATATAAGACCTAATAGAACATTTAACAAAGATATTAAGTCTGAATATCCATAATCAAAATAATGCTTACCAAGATAAATTGATATATAATTCAAAATAATCAACATCAATATAGAGAAGAGAATAATAACTACTTGACTTACATATTTTGATAGTATTATATTTTTACTTTTTATTGGTAGCATGAATTCATATTTATATAATTTTAAATCATAATCTTTTCTTTGAGATAAAAGAAGCAACAAACTGTTAGCGAAAATTACTACTGCAAAATACGCAAAAACAACCATTTGTATGTCAGCAAATAAATTTATTAGAATCCATACTAAAATTAAAAATGCATTCATTATAAAAATATTTTTAATATTTTTGTAATATATTTCCAACAATAAACCTTTCATATATTAGTCCTCCTTCCCTGTTAATATTAATAACATTTCATCAAAATTTGGTTTATTCACAACAAATTCTTTATACTTATTCTTTATCTTAGATATATCTTTTACTAAAATATCTACCCTTCCAAATTCCTTTCTATATGAAATGATGTCGGTTTTTTCCACCTTTTCTAGTTCTGTATCAGTACAACGAAGTATCCCATAATTATATAATAATTCATCCTTTTCTTCACTCAACACAACTTTACCATTATCAATAAAAACTATATAGTCAGCTATTTTTTCCAAATCTGTTGTAATATGTGATGATATATACACGGAGTTTTCTGGGTTTTCTATAAATTCCAACAATATACCCAGTATTTCATCTCTACTTACTGGGTCTAACCCTGAAGTAATTTCATCTAATATGAGAAGTTTTGTTTCATGAGACAATGCTATAGCCAACGATAACTTTTTTTTCATTCCAAATGAAAATTGCTTAGTTTTCTTATCTATTGGCAAATTAAATCGATTCAAATAATTTTTAAAAATATCTTCTTCCCAATTACTATAATTAAATTTCATTACCTCATTTATCTCATTAGGTGTTAATAATAATGAATAGTTTGGGTCATCTAAAACAACTCCTATGTATTTTTTAATATCTATTTGATTACAATATTCAGTACCAAATATCTCTACTTTTCCCTCATCTTTTTGAAACATTCCAAGTATACAAGAAATAGTAGTACTTTTCCCCGCTCCATTTCTTCCTATATTTCCTACAATAGATCCATAAGGTACTTCAATATTTATATTTTTCAAAGAAAAATCATTTGTTTTATTCTTTTTATTTAATCCAGATACCCTTAATGCTAATTCATTTTCATACGAATCCATCATTGCCCCTCCTCATATATCTTTTTTATTAAATCGATTAAGTCATCTATTGAAATAGAACTTGATTGTATGCTCTTGACAATTTTCTTAGCTAAATCTTCCACTTCTTTATATGTTTCTATTTTTTGTAATTCAATATTTCTTGCTGATATAAAACTGCCTTTGCCATGAATAGTTTCAATAAATCCATCTTTTTGTAAATTTTCATAAGCTTTTTGAACTGTAATTACAGCTACCTTAAGATTTCTAGCCAATACTCTCATAGATGGTATAGAATCTCCAGTTTTCAAATCTTCACTCATAATTTGTTTTTTTATCTGATTTTCGATTTGTTCATAAATCGGTTCGCTAGAATCGGTATTTATAATAATATTTATAATGCACCTCCTGCTCCAGAAGTGTACTTATGTGTACTTGTCGATTTAATAATACCACCAACAAAAAGTTTTTTCAACCCCCTTAATTTCCTAATTTTTAATATAAAAAAAGACGATAGAGTTTTTAATTTCTATCGCCTAACATCTATCTGTATTAATTTTTTTTCATTCAAAAAAATAGTTTCTGTTTACTTGTGATAGTCTTCTATTTTATCCTCATATTTTTTTATAAGTTCTCGTGAATAAACTTTTTTGTTTTTTGAATCTCTGACTTCTTTCCAAAGAATTGCAGCTACTTGTATTTTATTAGAGTAGTTACAACTATTTTCGTCTGCACAAAAATCCTTTAAAAATTGATTCCATTGACAAACCGAATTATCATACTTAGCATAATCTGATTTTCCATAATAAACTTTGAGCATATCTTGAATTGTAAAACTCAAATCATTTTGTCTTTTCACTTTTCTCCAAGCCGTTGCCATATCTGCAGTAAATTTGAAAGGCAAAACACCTGTTACAACAGAAAAATATTTTCTGAATTTTGAATTAAAGGAAAATCCACACTCAAGTAAAGGCATATCTAAAGTAATATAATCAACTTGTTTCTTTATGTTTTTTATTGATGACTTTTTAATCATATCACCCTTAAAGTACTGCTGAATAATATAAGTGAGTTCTTGTTTTGTACCTCTATATTCTAATCCTAATAACTTGCATATCTGTGAAAGTTCTTCACGATACCAATAGTATTTATTAAACTCATCAAACGATGTGATTTTATCAAATTTAGGTCTACCTTCTATCATTGTTTTATCCTTTCGAAAAGATCTAAATATATGAATAGGCTACTCCAATTTATCTATTTCATTATTTTCATAACACTTGAACATGACTTGCTTCTTCACAATTAAGTGATTCCTTCAAATCTTTAAAATACAGTTTTTGTTGGTTTCTTAAATATAGTCCTACAAAAGGTTTAAATGTAAATTTTTTAGAAATAATATTTTCTGTAAAATCTAATGTTGTTTTATCTCAATTCGAATAAAATTTTCCTATCCAAGTTCCTTTTATATTTGCGTTTTCAATTTCAAAAGACCAGCATTGATGTTTCATACATTCTATAACTTTAAAATTTGTTTCTATCCCATCTTTTGTAATCTCTACAAAATTCTTATCATCAATAATTTTGATATCTTTGATATCACTCCTCCAACCAAAATCACGAAGGTCAGTAACTTTATCCCATACTTTTTCTATCGGGCAATTTAATGTAACTTTGATATTTGCAACTGCCATAAAATCCTCCTAAGTAAACTTATTTATACTTTTCTATCTATAGAACTAATTTCTTCCATTTCCTAATCTTAGTCCTAAATGTTCCAAATGGTGCTACTGTGTTTACATGGATAAATTTATAAACTTCCCAAGTAGCAGTTTTGGTTGCTTCATCTGCCCATTTTCTCATATGTGGTTTAAATAATTCTTCATCTGTTAATTCATCTATCAAAAGATAAATATCTTCTATATTTTTTGTGAGTTTTTCTTTTAGTTCTTTTAACGATTTATTAGCATAGGTATCTGTAAACCATTGATATAATTCTCCAAGTTGATTCCACTTGAATTTATCTGATGGTGTTTTAACATCTATACCTTTTTTCTCATCTTCTTCCCATTTTAATACTAAAGTAGTCCAGCCCACTTGATAGGCAAGATTTTCTGCTGGTGTCCTATCAACTTCTTCTAGTCTTTTATCTTTTAGTTCTTCTGGTATATTATCAAACTCTGAAATATATTTTTCAAAAGTTTTCTTTATCTCATTTTTTAATTCTTCCTTACTTTCATAAGACCTCATATGCCTACCTCCATGGTTTATATATAGATATTATCCTACCATTCTTTATATTGAGCCTATTTTCTAATTGATACCTTGCAAGAAAGGAATAATAGCTGTTCCTATACCAAGTAGGAATGTAATAAATGCAGAAAGTCATATGCTGCCATTCTTTTCTATTCAATCATTTTGAAGTGTCTCAAGGCATCCATAATGGCTTCTTCTTTTTCAGGTGTACACTGTGGAATAATTTGTTTCTCCTTTTTAGACTTGTTGTAATGTTCTCGTAATTCTATTCCACATTTCCTTTTTATCTGTGCAATATATAATGTTGGAACTTTTAATTGAAATTTATTCCAAACATATTCTTTGATTTGAGCATATGTTGCCTTACTTTCAGCACTTGTCAAATCAAGCTCATCCAGCTCAATTTCAATATTTATATGCTTATCGACATCAAGTTTGGACAAAAGTGCTACCGTCTCGACATGCGTTGTCTTTTGCTTGGGAACATAATTTTTTATCCTCGTCATTCTTGTAGGAGCACAATTTATTAATGTCATTGTCTTTGGCATTTTTTCTTTTATCTTTAAAGTTATTAGAATCTTGACTATCTTTAACTCCTGTTTTGAAATAGAATGTTAAGTCATATGGATGAACTGTTCCGTCTTTGTCAATTCTACCCACCACGACTTTATCAACTATGCTTTCAAATACTGTTCTATTAAATCCCTCTATAATTTCTTTGTTTTCTAAGACCTTTTTAAATTGCTTTAGTCTTTCTTTAATAGAATTTTCATCTTTTATTGTTAGCTCTAGGGTTTTCTTTTCATCAAGTAATTCTTCTTTTTGTTTTGTAAGTTTTTTATACTTTTTAGTATAAACTTCTTCATCTATACTGTCTTCCAGATGAAGGTCAAATAACTTTCTTTCTTGACTAATGATTCTGTTTAATTGGTTTTCTATCTTCTTCAAATCTTTGACTAAAGTATTATCATTTATTTCTTCTTCTACAATTTTTAAAAAATCATCTATTACTGTTGAATCTGCATGGCATAATTGCCTATAGCTTTCAACAAATGCTTTTTCTATTGCTGCTTCTTGTATTCCTTTTGAATGAGGGCAATATTTTTTACCTTTTTTTGTTGACTTTACACATTGCCAGTTAATTTTTTTATAAATTGAACTAGTGTGCCATGTTCTTCTTGAAAGTATTTCACCACAAAATCCACATTCCAGCATACTTGAAAAAGCGTATTGTCTTGATAGTTTTTCTCTCTTCCTATCCTTGTTAGCAATGGTGTTTCTATTCTGTGCTCTCCTGAGTCTAATCTCCTGTGCCTTTTCAAAGTCTTCTCTTGATATAATTGGCTCGTGATGATTTTCAATATGATATTTATCAGATTCACCAAAGTTTGCTAGTCTTCTTTTTGTTATGGGATCAACTGTGAAGGTCTTTCCCATTAGTATATCTCCAATATACTTTTCATTTTTAATTATTCCTAACACTGTAGTATCAGACCATTTTGTTTTACCTCTCGGGGTGAGATATCCTTGCTCTTCTAGTTCCCTGCCAATGACCGAGCCACCATTGCCCTCTAAATATCTTTTAAAGATGTATCTGACAATTTTGGCTTCTTCTTCATTTATAGAGATACTTTTTGTTGTAGGGTCATAGTCGTATCCAAGACAACCTTGAAAACCAATAAGTTCCCCTTTTTCCATTTTCATTTTCAGTCCTTTTTTCACATGGGCTGAGGTATTTTCTACTTCTTGTTGAGCTACTGAACTTAATATTGTTAATAATAGCTCTCCATCCATTGTCAAAGTATCTATATTTTCTTCTTCAAATACTACACCAACATTGTTTTCCTTTAGCAGTCTTACATATTTCGAAGTATCTAATGTATTTCTTGCAAATCTTGATATAGATTTAGTAATTATCATGTCTATATCTCCATTTTGGCAATCACTTATTAGCCTCATGAAATCTGCTCTTTTAGTAGCAGTTGTTCCTGTGGTTGCTTCATCTGCATATATACCAGCCAGAGTCCAGTTCTTATTATTTTTTATTAGATTTGTATAATAATCAACTTGCGATTTATATGATTCAAGTTGGTCTTTACTATCAGTGCTAACTCGACAATATGCTGCAACTCGTTTTAAATCTAAATGTAGTGCATTTCTATTCTTGCTCCTGTATTTGAAGCTTTTATTACTTATACTTTAGTATTCATCTTACATCCTTCCCATTTTGTGTCTTTCTACAGTATTATTTTATCACAAGCTTAATTACTTTCTATTCATCTTCTTATAATCATTTTCTAACCTGTTCTTAATTTTTGTATATTCCTTATCATTAATTAATTTAAGATCATAAAGTCTACATAACATAGCAACTCTCATACTATAAATCTTTATTGCTTGCATTTTAACCTCCTATGTAAGTTTTTTTTTACCTTGATAAGTGGATTAAATTTAAAATATACTAATCTCACATAAGCAATTTCAAGAATCTTCACACTTCAAAGTATTTTGATTTTTATAAAAAGATGACAAAATACCCCTCACCTTATATAGTGAAATTTGCCCTCTTTGGTAACCTGAATTTTTATTTTTTATAGTATTTTTGAGTTTTAATGATTAATTTGAGCATAAAAAAATGAGGACTTATGCTACTAGGCATAAATCCTCTAAAATGAAAGAAACTCTTTCGATTGTTATTTGTATTTAGTTTTTCAAACCAATTTTATCCATCCTATTTAATTCCCCAAACATCATTACTACACCAGCTATTATCATAATTAAATCTACAAAGGGTTCTGCAAACCATACTGCTTTAACTCCAAATATCATTGGTAAAATAATCATGGCAGGTACGAATAAAAATAACTGTCTTAGCATTACTATTATGCCGGCTTTTTTAGCGTTTCCTATTGATTGGAAGAATGTTATAGTCATTACCATTACTCCATATAGGATAAAGATAGAATAAAATAGTCTAAAGTTTCCTATTCCCTGAGTTATAATACTTTCTTCTACTCCAAATAAAGACAGAATATTCTTTGAAAATGCTAATGCTGGTATCCAAAATATTGATGCAAGAACTAATCCTCCGATAGAAAATACTTTCATAGCTTCTTTTACTCTGTCGTATTTTTTCGCTCCAAAATTTGTACCAACTACAGGTTGTAAACCTTGACTCATTCCCCAAAGTGGAATGAATGAAAAGGCATATATTCTAAGTGTTGCTGCCATCAAGATAGCATTTGTATCTCCGCCATATTTAAATGACATTTTATATAGCATTGTTTGTTGAATCATAAATAAAATTTGCATCATCATAGCAGATGACCCTACGCCAAACATTTCTTTTTTTATTTCCTGATCAGGTTTGATTTTATTTATTTTTACTGCTTTACTTTTATATTTGAAGTAATGGAGTGTTATTATCGCTTGAACAAATTGTGCTGTAATAGTTGCAAGTGCAGCCCCTTCTATTGCGTATTTTCCCATTAATTTCATTAGAATTGGATCAAGAATTATGTTTAAAAAAGCTCCTAGCCCCATAATGAGCATTGCTTTTTTCATTAATCCTTCTCCACGCATAACCATGTTTGCTGATTGAGTAAAGTTTACAAATAAAGAACCAATAAAAATTACTCGTAAATATCTGATACCATATTCTTTAATTTCTCCACTTGCTCCAACCATATCTAAAAAATGTGGTGCAAGTAAAATTCCGCCTATTGTAATAATTGATGAGAATAGAATAACCCAAAAGATTAAATTCCCCATAATTTTATCAACTGTTTTTTTGTCGCCCTTTCCTATAGCTCTTGATAAAACCGATGCTGAACCTACACCAATAAGTGTAGATACACCACTATTGAAAAATGTAAGTGGCATAGCTACACCACAAGCTGTCATTGCTGTTTGTCCTATAATATTTCCTGCAAAAATTCCATCCATTAGTGGATAAAGACCTATTACTATCATTCCTATTACAGCAGGGACAGATAATTGAAAAAGTAAATCTATGGGTCTTTTTGTTAATAATTGTTCTTTCATATCTTGTTTCATAAAATCATCCTCCTTTTTTCATATTCTTAAAATCCAAACCACTTGTAGGTTCGTCAAAA
The DNA here is from genome assembly GCF_019957155.1 of Anaerococcus murdochii. Taxonomy (NCBI): domain Bacteria; kingdom Bacillati; phylum Bacillota; class Tissierellia; order Tissierellales; family Peptoniphilaceae; genus Anaerococcus; species Anaerococcus murdochii. The sequence continues at coordinate 2,089,846 of NZ_JAIPME010000002.1, forward strand.
ATTAAGATTGATCTATTACTCAAATTTAAATCTTCCACTTTTCAGATTGTTTTCTGATTTCAATAAAATCCTTATATATTCCATGTTTAGATGCAAGTTCACTATGTGTTCCTACTTGTTTTATAACACCATCTTTTAAAACAACTATCTGATCTGCATTTTTTACAGTAGAAAGCTTGTGTGCAATTACAATAACAGTTTTGCCTTTTAATAAGTTTTTCAAAGCAATCAATAATTCTTTTTCATTTTCTGGATCTACGCTTGAAGTTGCCTCATCAAGAACTACAAACCTACTCGGTTTTAACATGGCTCTTGCAATAGAAATTCGTTGACGCTCACCACCCGATAGATTTGAACCCCCTTCTTGCAAAACAGTATCATAAGCTTGTGGCAATTTCATAATAAAATCATGGCACTGAGCTTTTTTGGCAATATCTATCATTTCTTCATCTGTTGCATTTGGATTACCAAACTTAATATTGTTTTTTATGGTATCATCAAAAAGATACACGTCTTGAAAAACAAAGCTAAAATTTGAAAGCAATTCATCATACTTGTACTGTTTAATATTTAGATTTCCAACTTTTACTTCGCCAGAATTTACATCCCAAAACCTCGCCATTAAATTGCAAAGTGTTGTTTTACCACTTCCTGAAAATCCAACAAGAGCAGTAGTTTTCCCATCTGGAACAAGCATACTTAGATTATTGAAAAGATTTTCTTTTCCATAAGAAAATGAAATATTGTTCATTGATATTTCTGCTTTATCTACTTCTGTCATTTCACCTTCTTCAATTACAGGCAAATTTCTTAAATTTATAACAGTATTAAGATTTCGTACAGCAACACCCTTAATACTCTGCATACTTCCTGCCAATTCAAATCCTGAAAAAACAACAAAACTCATAACAATTAATATAATAGCTTTAGTAACTTCAATATCCCCTGATAAATATCTTATGATAGAACTAAAAATTATTACACAAATACCAAGTTTAAATACTAACAAGAATAAAAACTGTGTTGGAACTAAAATTTTTTCTACAGCAAGGAAGCCTTTGCGACTTTTTGTAATACTTTCGTTTAGTTCCTTGACTGTATTTTGATCTTTTCCAAATGCTTTAGTTATTCCTATCCCATTTACATACTCAAGCATTTTTTCACTTAAATCCAATTTAAGTCCTAACAATCTCTCTGTTAGTTGATCTGTGCTTTTTTGTGTGAATAAGTTTACTAAGGTTCCAACAATCAAAGTCAACAATATAATTATAGCTGTTGCAAAATCATAAGGTAGTATGAAAATAACCATAATTAGTGTCTGTATTGTACCTACAAGCATTTGCTCAATAATAAAAACTCCTATTGTTTCAAGTTCACCTATAACAGTTGACAATGCTCCTGCTATATTCCCTAAAGAATTTGTGCTGAAATATCCCATGTTTACATTTTTTAAACGATCACCAATATATAATCTATTTTCTGCTCCTAAATTGTACGAAGCAATATATTTGTTTTTATCAGCCAGATATCCAAATATAATTTTTCCCACCACACTTATAGCTGCAATAATAAAAACAATATACACATCTTTCATTAAAATGCTTTGGTTCGTGAATATATTTTCACAAATTTTGGTCAAACATAATAGAATTGCACCTAAAGAAACTCCTTCAAATACTCCCTTAAATACATCAAAAATAAGCATTTTTGTTATTTTATTTGAATATGACCCTGACACCTCATATAAAGTTTTTATCAATTCTCTCACTTTATATCACCTCGATTTCTTTAGATTCTGTATATACATCCCACATTTTTTTGTATCTCCCATTCAACTCTAGTAATTGTTTATGAGTGCCTTCTTCAATTACTTCTCCATTATCCACCACAATTATTTTATTTGCATTTACAATTGTAGATAACCTGTGAGCTACCATAATCACTGTTTTATCTTTAATTAACTTATCAATAGACTGTTGAATAACTGATTCATTGTCAGGATCAGAATATGCTGTTGCTTCATCAAGTAGTACAATAGGACTATTCTTTAAAAAACACCTAGCTATTGCAATTCTTTGCTTTTCTCCTCCAGAAAGATTTGCTCCTCCCTTTCCTACAATAGTTTCATATCCATTTGGTAGGCTCTTTATAAAATTATAGCAACTCGCTTTTTCACAAGCCTCTTTAATTTCATCCATACTCGCATCTTCCTTCGCCATCTTTAAATTTTCTAATATTGTTTTATTAAAAAGAAAGTTTTCTTGCGACACATAGCTAACAAGCTCCATATTCTGTTTTAAAGGTAATTCGTTCAAATTTGTTTTTCCAATTAAAATTTCTCCATTAGAAACATTCCAAAATCCTGCGATTAGTTTTGTAATAGTAGACTTTCCACTACCTGAATTTCCAACGATTGCAGTTAACTCATTTTCATTTGCTTTAAACGAAATATTATTTAATACATTCTTTGACTCTTCATATGCAAATGTAACATCTTTAAACTCTACATCATAAGATTTTATATCTCTTACTTCTTCTCCTCTTTTTAAGTTAGGAATTTCCATTATTTTTTTTATTTCTTCAAATACAACTTTTATATTTGCTATTGTTTCCATATGACTCATAGCTTTTATTAATGGTTTATATGAAGCATATGATAGCAATATACACGTGATAAGAGTCCCTACTTCAACACTACCCTTCATAAAGAAATACAAGGAAGCTGGTAAAACGAATACCATAGTTGACGGGATAGTTTCCATAGTTGCTGTCATTGAAAAACAAACACTCAAATACCAATCAAGCATTGCGTTCTTATTCTCTTCAACAGTCTTTCTAAATTTCCCAAATGATGATGCTGATTTATTAAATGCTTTTATAACTTTAATACCATTTACATATTCAACCATTGTCGTATTCATAGCTTTAGCTGCTTCTTGGTATCTTTTAGATTTTTCTTCATAACCTCGCATCATTAACATTGAGAACAATAATCCCAATGGAATTGTAAGTAAATTTGCAATTCCTATTCTCCAGTCCATTATAAAAATTGTTATGATCAATACTATAGGAATGAATATATTAGCAATAACTTCTGGAATCACATGAGCAATCGGTTTTTCCATTTTATCAAGTGTTTCCACCATAAATTGAGACCACTGTCCGCTGCTTTTTCTTTCAACTTCTCCCATAGAAATTTTACTTAATTTGTCAGCTAATAACTTTCTTTTATCTTCAATAATCCTGTAGGCAAGATTATGAGAAATAATAGTAGATATTTCATGAAATAATATACTTGCCAAAAATCCCAAAAATACAGCAAAAATATATGGATAATAATTATTTAAATTTGTATTTTTTGCAACCAAGTTATTAATAATGGCTGCTACAGAAAAATAAGGTATTACACCAAATCCTACTCCTATTATCGCAATGAATACAGCTGCGAAAATCTTGCTTTTATGTCCCTTTAAGATATCCATCTTTTACCTTCTTTCATAAAATCTTTTTATTCTGCCATCGCAAATCTCCAATAATTTATTACATGTACTATCAATCAATTCATTATCATGCGTAACAATAAATATAATTTTATTATTTGAAAATTCTTTAATGACTTTGCTTATTTCGAGCATATTTGTATAATCAAGTCCACTCGTTGGTTCGTCCAAAATAATAATTTCTCTATCCATTAACATCCCCAATGCTACAGAAAGTCTCTGCATTTGACCTCCTGATAAGCACATAGGATGACGATTATCTAATTTTTTAAGATCTAATTTTTCTAGAATATTATCTATTTGCTTTTCATCTATTTTAGAATCAAATAAACTAAATTCATCTCTTACAGATTCCGAAAAAAACTGATGAATTACATCTTGCATAACCATATAACAAAGTTTTCTTCGTTTTTTATATTTTATGGGACTTCCTTTATAGCTTATTTTTCCTTCGTTTTCTTTCAACAGTCCACACAAAATTCTCATTAATGTTGTTTTTCCTTGACCATTTTTACCTGTTATTGCAATAATATCTCCCTTGTTTCCGGAAATATTTATCTTATCTAAAATTTTTTGTTTCTTATTTTCATATTCTAAATTTGAAACTACAAAGTCATCAGATTCACAAAATGTGACAGGATTTGCAAAATCATCATTTTTCTTTCTTACAAAAGTTCTAAGTCCCAGTTTCTTTCGTGATTCGTCAGTAATTGAAGAAAATTCCACATTTGAAAAAACATATTTTATTTTTCCGTCTTGTAAATAAATAGCTCTATCAATTAAATCCATTAAATAATAGAGTCTATGTTCAGAAATAATAATTGTCTTGCCCTGAGCTTTAAGATTTATAAGCATCTCTCTTATTCTTTCAATACCATACTCATCAATATTTGCAGAAGGTTCATCAAACACATATACATCTGGATTGGTAGCATAAATAGATGCAATAGCAAGTAATTGCTTTTCTCCACCTGACATCATAAAAACATTTCTGTTTTTTAATCTTTCAATTTCCAAATCACGTACCACTTTAAAAACTTGTCTTTTTATTTTATCAGGGTTTTCACCTAAATTTTCTAATCCAAATGTTAGTTCACTATCTGAATCTAAATTAAAAAACTGTGTTTTGGGGTTTTGAAAAATTGTTCCCACTTTTTCAGAAATTTCATATATCTTCATTTGTTTTGTGTTTATCCCATTTATAAAAATATTTCCTAATAAATTTCCCTCTAAAAAATGAGGAATCAATCCATTGATTAATTTTGTTATAGTTGTTTTCCCAGAACCAGATTTTCCGCATAATAAGATAACTTCTCCTTGATTAATCTTTATTGAAATTTTCTTTAACTGTTCTTCTAAGCTTCTCTTATAGGAATATGAAGCTTCATTTATATTAATCATGTTTCGTACCTCTTATAAAAATAACTTGAACTTTACATTAAAGAACATCAGAATACATAATAGAATAATTATTAGATCCCAAATGTTAAATCCTGCATCATCCATAAAAGTCTTTCTTGCAGGATTTTCTATCCCTCTTACTGTAATAGCTTGAGCTAATTCATCTGCGGTATTAGAAGCTGTAACTATTAAAGATATTAGTCCTAATTGTATCTTTTTAAATCCAGTCACGCCTCTTATTTTAATTGCATCTGAGATTAATATTTTTTCTTCTCTTAAAGATGGAAAATATCTTATGCCTATTGCTAGAGAAATAATTAGGCTTTTTGGAAAATGCATCATTTTTAAGGCATACATAATATTTCGTATAGGATTAGTTTTTACAAGAATTTGACCAACTAAAAAAATCGGTATTAACTTAGGAGCATGAATCACCAATAATCCAAAATGTGCTGATATGACATCTGGTAGAATCGGCAAAACAAAATATTTCAATCCCTGTAATAATACAAACATAGATAATGCCTTTAAAGATATTTTAACAAGTCCCATAAATAACGCTATAATAGCAACCATTAAAAGAATAAAAAAATCTAATTTTAAGCTATTATTTGCAAAGCTAATAATACTAACTGAAATCAAAAAAATGATTTCAGTTAGTGGATTTAGCTTTATAATGCCTCTTACAATACCCTCCATTTACATAATTCCAGCTTTCTCAAAACGTTTTTTGAACATTGCTTTACCTATATATGCACCAATGACTCCTCCAATAAATGCAGTAATGATCATCCCGATAAGTGTTGGAATTGAAATTAAAGTTTGTAATTTATTTACATATTCTGGACTCATTCCCATTTTAATAATAGATTTCATATAAGATTCTTGGAACAACCACATAGGCAATGGTGAGCCAATCAACCCAATGCAAATCAATCCTGAAGATACTATTACGCTTTTTTGACTTTTATATCCCAAAATTTTTCTAGTAATTTCTGCTAAAACTCCTGCAATAACGCAAGTTATGACAATTGTAAAAGTGCATTCTCCTATAGCAAAATATATAATCCCTGTAATTGCTATCAAAAGTAAAGCCGTTCCTGGTTTTGGCACCTTAGAGACCAACAACATGTAAATAAAATTACATATTATGCCTGTCATTGCTGGCCATAATAACCAAAGTATCGGTGAAAGTATTGGAATAATCATTACCGCCATGGATAGTGCCATATAAATCACTGAAAAAATGCCGATGTTAACTAAATCTTTTGTTTTTAATTTTGTTTCATTCATTTGAATACCTCCTTTTAAATTTTTATATTTATTTACCAGTTGCAATATGATTGATTCAAAATAATCTTTACTGGTAAATGTTTCTTATTTTTGTTTACTTTCCATAAAACGCAGAAAATCGGGATTAACCCGATTTCAAAATTTATTATTTTTAATTTTATATTATGTTTTCATTTAATAATCCTCCTCCAACCAAAATTCATTGCTGCCTCCATCATATCGATAAAATTTAAGGCTTCATTATATGGATACCTATGTGTGATTACCTCAAATAAAGGCGTACATGCCATTGTATAAAGAACATGAAGTTCATCATCATTCAAATCATTTACTTCTATTTTTTTTTCTTTAAGAACCTCAATTAATTTCTTAGCACCCTGCACTTCGAGATTCACTAAATCATGACGAATTGATTCAAATTCCGTACCCTGAGAACAGTTAAACAGAAGATTAACTATAGGATCGTTTTGGTAAATAAATTCCAATAATTCCCTATTACTATCATCAGATTTTTCTCCAAAAGCTTGTAAACCATTTACTTTAATTTCTTCAATCGCTTGATTTGTCAATTCTTTACTTCTTCTGTATAAGTGATTAAGTATAGGACTTACAAGTACCTTAAAAATATCTTCTTTAGATTTAAAATGCTTATATATTGCACCAGGTGTAATTCCTGCATTTTTAGCAATAGTGCGAATAGAAGCATCTTCGAATCCATACTCTGTAAACTCGCTTTTTGCACTTTTTAATATTTTCTTTATTGTAACATCTTTGTCTCTCAGTAAGTTTCACCTCCCAAATTAAGATAACACCGTTTACTTTATTTTAGCATAAAGAAACTAATGAAGTCAATAATCGCTATCAAATATATTTTTTTATGATAACATTTTATTTAATTCTCTATAAATTGTCTTGTTAGGTCTGCTACTAATCTCCTTTCTAGATCAACCATACAATCATGACACACATTGTCTAAAACAACTATTTTAGATTTATACAACTTATCTGATTCCATTACTGATTAGCAGAATAAACAATTGTCATTTTTAGAATATATTGTTAGTATTGAAATATTCCTTGAAATCTATTCTATGTTGTTTATTAGCTTCGATAAGTGCGGTATAATTAACAGAACTGAATAAACGCTTAACGCTTATAACTTTAATAGACCAACTAAGGAAGTCAATAGTTATTTTAAAAATTTTTTTGAAAAATTTTTAAGTCACAAAACTTAAAAATGTGCATAGCAAATAAGCCTCATACACTTTCATTTTTTGAGGCAACACTTTTAAAAGTTTATGCGACTAACTTACTCTTTTCTCGAATTAGTTTTTGATGTTCTTCGGGTGTTCTTAATTCAAATGATTTTTGGTTTCTGAGAACAGCAAAAATAATTTGAACCATCTTTCGCATAATTGCACACATTACAACTTTGTATGGTTTTTCAGCTATCTTCTTTTCAAAATAAGCACGCATAACAGGATTTAAATACTCTCGGTTGCGATTTGGATACACATTAGATTTAGCCAGCATATGGAGAATTGAGCGAACATGAGGTGATCCTCTTTTAGAGATTTTATTGTTTTTCCTATTGTATGTTCCACTTTGAGTTACTCCTGGATCCAATCCAAAGAAGGCAACTAATTCTTTCGGTTTCGAGAAATTGGATATATCTCCAAGCTCTGATAAAACAACATATGCTGTATACTCTCCAACTCCTGGAATACTTTGTAAAAGCACTATTTCTTTATGAAACTTTTCATCTAAAAGAGATAGTCTTTTGATTTCATCATCGATTGCTTTCAAAGCTTCCTGTAAACTGAAAATAACCCTTACAGTTGTTTGAATAAGTACTGCTGAACTAAGGCTTACTATACAAACTTCAATAGATTTTTCAGCAGCTTTCAATAGTTTTTCATATTTTACTTCGGCATAGGAGCTGCTTTTATGTGAATTTTCTTTTATCAGTTGAATAATATCTTGCTTATTTTCAGGAGATAATACTTCCTGTATAGTAGGATATTTTTCAAGCAAAGACAAAGGTGTTTTCCCTTGCAAATCCGTAAATACTTTCTTGAAATCTGGAAAGGAAATATCTAAAAAAGCGATTAATCGGTTGATGTGTTCCACAATTTCATCCGTCAATCCTTTATGCTGTCTGCAAAGCTTTTTGATACTGTTAACGGTATCTGAGTGTGTAATTGTTTCGTTGTAATTCTTAATACGATATAGCAACGCTATATTATATGCATCTGTTTTATCTGATTTAATTTTTCGGATATTGATATTTTTCAATGCTCCACTTTGAATCGGATTAATTACAATGACTTCGTAATTATGCTTACGGAAAAAATTAGCTAAAATTTGATGATAGTGTGCAGTAGCTTCCATGATAATTACTGCTGTGTCTTTGTACTCATCTTCTACCTTTTCAAGTACATAGATGAGCGACTTCATACCAGTAATATCATTAGAAATTTTAAGTCTTTTGATGATGTCATTATTAGGTGATAGAATACAGATATCACTGAAAGCTTTACTCACATCAATTCCTACAACAATTTTTTCTGACATAATATACCTCCTATAATTTGGGATGCCCTGTTAATCCAAAACCACAACAGGCTCACGAGTTATACAGGTAATCAATAAATGAACCTAACCAACCGAAAAGATGAAAGGCAATGGAATGAGGGTGGAGTCTACCAAATGAGTAATTCCTAAATTGGAAACCCAGCAAGCACATAAAACAATCCCATTTCATCCCTAATATCTATAATTTTATCATAGATGATTAGGTTCATTTTTAAGAACTATGCTTAAAGCTGTTCTTATACTATTAGTATATGAGCAAGCACAGTAAGTGAGTACCCACTTACGAAAAATTGATGAAGCAGAACCTTTATGGACTGCTTCTTTTTTTTATCAATTTTACCTTGTTAGGGAGAACCCTAAGACCCCAATAATTTATGATAAGGAGATATACTATGGATAATAGAAAAAGAAATAATCAACTAAAAATATATTTAACAGATGAAGAAAAAGAAGTTTTTGAAAAGAAAATGAAACTTGCTAATTGCAAAACTATGTCCCATTTTCTTAGAAAATGTGTATTGGAAAAAGAGATTTATGTTGTTGATTTAGAACCATTTAGAAACCTACAATGGCTACTTTCGAATGCAACAAATAATATAAATCAGATTGCAAAAGCTACTAATACAACTGGTGTGATTTACAAAAATGAAATTGAATCTATGAATAATCAGATAGAAAAATTATCAAAAGAAATATGGCAGATCTATTCCCTACTTCTTAATAAATCAAAAGAAAGTTCTGGTGATTAGTATGGCAATTACAAAAATACATCCTATAAAATCAACTTTAAATTTGGCAATAGATTATATAACTAAGAGTGAAAAAACTGATGAAAAAATCTTGGTATCTTCCTTCAAATGCCATCCATCTACTGCTCATATTCAATTTATGAAAACACGAGAAGACAATGATACTAAGGGTACAGTTTTGGCTAGACATTTGATTCAATCTTTTCTACCAGGCGAGGTTGATCCTATAAAAGCTCACGAAATAGGAATGGAATTATGTAAGAAAATTTTAAAAGAAGATTATGAATTTGTTCTTGCAACTCATATAGATAGAGGGCATATCCACAACCATGTTATTTTTAATAACGTTAATTACAAGACTGGTAAATGCTACCAATCTAATAAAAAATCTTACCATAAAATCAGGTATCAAAGTGACGAATTATGTAAAGAAAATAAGCTTTCAGTCATTGATGAATATTATGAAGCTTACAAAAGAAAATATAAAACTGCTGGTAAATCTTGGTATGAATTTGACCAAAGTAAGAAAGGAAGTTCCTGGAAATCTAAACTGCAATTTGATATAGATAGAATGATTAATAAGTCTAAATCGTGGGAAGAGTTTTTAGAAAATATGAAATCTCTTGATTATGAAATTAAATTTGGTAAACACATTGCTTTTCGTCATAAAGATAAGCAAAGATTTACAAGAGCAAAGACTATCGGAGAAGATTATACTGAGGAAAAAATCAAAGAAAGAATAGATTTAGCTATCAAAAACAAAGCTAATCCTACTAAAAAGCGTGTAGGAAATGTTATTGATATATCTACTAATAAAAAAGCTCAATCCTCAAAAGGTTATGAAGTTTGGGCAAGAAAACATAATATCAAAACAATGGCTGATTCAATAATTAAATTAAGAGAACAAGGAATTAATTCAATTACTCAACTCGATGATCTAATCAAAAAATCTGCAGATGATAGACAAGATTTGTTAGATAAAATAAAGAAAATTGAAACTGAAATGAAGTGTTTGTCTCAAGATATGGAAAATATAAATACTATAAATAAGCATCGTGAAATCTATAAATACCACAAGAAAAATCCTGATGATAAACAATTTGCAGAAGAATATTATAGTGAGCTTTCCATCTACAAAATAGCTGCTAAAGAAATCTTAGAAAACTATAAAAAACTACCAAACACAAAAGAAATACTATCAAACCTCGATAAATTGCAAGAAAAAAAGAACACCCTTATGCAAGAGTATTCTTTGAATAAAGAACAATTTTCTGACCTTGTTCTGTATAGAAAAAACTATGAAAATTATTATGGGAAAGAGGTGGAGAGGTAAAATACTCCACTTTAATTACTATCATTCCCATTCAAATAGAGTGTTAAGTTCCTTATATTCTTCTTCGTATTTATCTTGATTTATAGAGGCTCTTAATTTTTCATCATCAATTCCTATAATTTCACCTATTTCACTTTTAATAAATAGATCAGGATATTTATCTAATAAAAATATTGCCATGGTTCTTGAAAATCCTAAATTTTGTATATCGATTATTTTTGGATTAGTAGTTCCATAATCAATATACTCTTCCCAATCACACTCAAGATCTAAATCGCATGAACGTAATATTGATTGATAATTACCTACATAGGTTTTAATCTTATATTTAATATTATTCTCTAAATTTTTAATCAAGTTATTAATAAGCGTATTAATATGAAGAGAGTTATTTTTATCAAACTTTACGTTATACATATTTCCATCTTTACGTAAACTTATATATTTATTTTCTCCAGAATTGTAATAATAGCTAATCGTTTTTTGAATTAAATATTTTAAAGGTTTAGAATTTATCCAACCTTCCATTAATGTAGCATAATAAGTTAGTTGTTCTTTGCTTCTTATCAGTGGATTATTTCCCTTGTTTTCAGTTCTTAGCCAATCGTATTCTTTACATAATATTTTTAATACTTCATAGCAACCTTCATAAGTAGTTTCTATAGGTAATAATTCTTTATTTCCATTAAAAACCTTATTTTGAATCTCAATATTTATATCTATACCTTCTGCTAAAATATTTCCAGGTATAGAGTTTTCATTCCTAATTTTTTTCAAAATATCTAACGAGTTATTTCCTGAATCTATAAATCTATCTTTTAAAATAGAATCGCTATTAACTGTATCATGATATAATAAAATATTACCATACATTTCTATGATTTTTTTGTCATCTTCAGATAAACTTTTGTTAGTGTACTCATTCTTTGTATAGTAGTTGGCTATATTCTTATATAAATTCTTGTTATTTTTCATTAATATAATTGGCTCAACTTCTTTAATATTTTTATTCCTAAGAATTTGAACTTTTTTTTCATCTTTCCAATAACCTTCTTGATTATAAAGATTAACACAAAATATATTACCCGATAAATCTTTACTTAGTCTCCCTGCCCTACCCGCTAAATTCCAAAAATCAACATTGGTCATATTTGATAATCCAATTTTTTCACTTAAAATAAAGATATTTTTTGCGGGTAGATTTACTCCTTCTAAGAGTGTTGAAGTACAAAAAATAATTTTTATAAATCCTAATTTATATAGCTCTTCAACTTTTATTTTTATTTCTTCAGGAATTCCACCAAAATGATATGCAATGCCTTTTTTCAAGCAATATTTAAGATAATACTGCTCATGAACTTTTTCGTTTATTATATCAACTAGTTTATCTATATAATCATTTTTTACTTCTTCTAAAGTTTTTGCATATTCGAATGCTGTTGATATTGTCTTTTCTATAGTATTACAATAAACTATACTTTGTCTACCACTAGAAAAAGTCTTTAATATAGTGCCCAAATCTGTAATAACATTACCAGAAAAATTTAATTTAGGAAATAATATATTATCTCCATAATCACTAATTAAATAACTAGAGTCTGTATGACAATTAATAAAAAATCTATTTTGTGATACTGATTCAACTTTAACTGCATAACTTTCGTCGGGAGTATTATTTACCAATTCTAAAAATACTGATGGATTAGGAATATTTGGAGATGCAAAAAATATGTTTATACTTTTTCTTTTTGCCATAACTAATGCGTGGTACATTAATGGTGTTCTAGTATCTTTTATACTCAATAACTTGTGAGCTTCATCTACAAATAAATAATCTATTTTAGGATTAGTCCCATCTAAAAAGTAAGAAATTAACCTTTCTGGTGTAAAAACAAAAATATATTTTCCATCTTTTTTCTTTAAAATTTTAGGTATTTCTGGAGAATTGATGACCTTATAACTGTATGATTTAACTAGATTTCTAATCTTATAAGAAACTTGGTTTATGAGTGCTTTAGTCGGAACAATAAAAGCTATATTATCTGACTGATTATGTTCTTCTATTAAGTATTTAGTAAAAGCTTCAAAAATAAATGATTTTCCAAATGACGTACTTCCAGAAAAACTAAAGTGATTATTATCTTTTAATTCATTAAATATTTTAAGTTGCTCATCTGTAAAAATTTCTTGAATTGGTGATTTGTTATATAATCTTTTAATTATTAAATCCAAATCAATTTCATCAATTCCAGTATTCTCAAATTTATTCCAAATTAGATTAATAGAAGGAAAATTTCCTAATTTGGTTAGCACATTCATAATGCTTAATTTTATAAACTGATTTTGTAAAAGTTCTTTAAACTCATATACAAGGCTTACTATTTTTAATGATAAATTTTTATGTTCAGCTTCAGACGATCTACATAGTATATCGGCAAATCTCATTAAATCAAACAATTCTTTGTCTGATAACTTAATTATAAACTCTTCATCTAATAATTTATTACAATAATTTTTTTCTAAATTGTATATTAAATTGATCAAATATTCGTCTTTAAATGCTTTTTCTGAAAGTTCAGCAATAAGATTATTCATGTTAAAATATCCTCTAAAATTTTTCTTCTTGTATTATCTATATCAGTGAATGGAACAATGTAGACAAAAAAAGTATGCCCTAATAAATTGTTGTCATTAATTTTTTTATATACCTTATTTTCAAAAGAATCTAATTCCAAGAGAATTTTTTTCTTAACTTCATCAATAAAATCACTGCTAGTACATTTCTTCGTCTCTTCTGATATATCTATTTCATAACCAATAAAAATAGAAAAAGCATCGTCTATGTGCAATTTTTTCTCATTTTTAGATGGATATATTATAAATTCTAATATAGCCTTATCCTCATCACTCAACTCAAAATTATCAATATTTGATGATATTAAATCTTTTTCATAATTTATACCACTTTTATTTTCTCCACTAGTATTTATCTCATTAATAAAATCATTTATAGATTTAAATGCTTCATATAAAGCATCTGATATATTTTTATATAACTTAGATTCCCCAAATATAAGTTTATATGTTCCGTCACAATTACTCAAAAGATGCACTCCATCTGATCCATTGACATACATTTTGTTAGATGTTTTCATCTCCATTTTTGTTAAAATTTTAGGGGCATTTAAATGACCCTCTAAAAAACAATATAAAAGCAATTCACCTAATTCACCTGTATTATTCAAGTATTCTTTAAACTTTTTACGTGCAATTTGTGATAATCTTCCAGGCTTATTTTGATATTTTGTTATATTTTTCTTGGATATAGCATAATCAATTACAGAATCTACTAATACTAAGGAAATTTGATTATAATCAAATTTCCTAGCATTTATTGGACACATAAAAATATTTAAATTCCCGTCATCTAAATTTGTACTTATAGGTATATCTTTTATATTTTGAAATATCTTAATTACATCTTTTGAATTTTGACTTACTATCAAATTATCACCTCCCCTTGAAACACCTCTTGTTTATATCCATAGCAACCAACTCCTGCTGATGAAAATAAAGAAATATAGGTAAGAGTATTATTTATCATTTATCTTAACTCCATTTTTATATTCAATAATATCTCCAATATCACATTGAAAATACTCACAAATCTTTCCTAATGTTTCCAAACTTACATTTTCATCTCTTCCCATCTTGGCTATTGTCTTAGGAGTTGTTGCTATTGCACATTGTAAGTCTGTTTTTTTCATATTTTTATCTATTAATAACTTCCATAATTTATTATATGAAAATCCCATATCATTCTCCAATTCTATATTTTACCTTTCTATATGTATAGATTAACTACCTAATTATAGCATATAACACAGATTCCTTTCAATTGTACGGTTCACTGCGTTAAATCAAATAAAAAATAAAGACAGTCCGAAGGCTGCCGATATTTACCACTCTTCACCTTTGCTATGGTCTATCTTACTTGACTTAGCTTTATCATCCGTCTTAAAGCTTTTTATTTGCCCTAATATGGACTTTTTATCTTTTCTTGACTTTTTTTACTTGTTCTTTTGCTTTTAAGAGCTTAGAAGACAAAATATGAACATTCCTATGTATTTATAAGGTTCTCAATTATTGTTTTACTTTTCCCAAAATTTCACAGTATCTCCTTGTTTTAAATATTCTAAATCTTTTCTCCTATCTATAATTTGCCAGACAGTGTCTGTTAAATTACATCTCGTTAATTCTATTTGATAAAATTATAACTACATCAACAACTTTATCAAACTTCAGATCTCCAATGTACTTATTTTCACTAAGATATACTTCCCACAAGGATCTTAGGTATGAATCTTCTTTTATGTCCTCGATTATTTCCTCATAGTCTTTCATTATCTCCTGACTTCCTCTTTTCTTTTAGGCTCTTTCTATTGCTTTTTTTAAAGTTTCATAGTTTATCTCATCTTTTTTTAGTTTGTAGAGGGTGTATAGGGCGTAAAAGTCTCTCATTCGTGTCGTTGCTATATTTCTTCTACAACTTCATATTATATTAGCCAATATCCCATCATTGATTTCCTGAAATCAAAAAAGCACCTATCATTTTGTAAAATAGGTGCCAAAATTTATTTTTTAACTTTTAACTTCTTAATAACCAATAATCCAATTACAACCGTTAACCAATAACAAACCTCACATAGAAATAATATTAATAATATTTCTTTTGTATGAGTCTTATTTATATCATATTTCAAAAAATAAGAAACACCAAAAATAAAAAGCCCAAATATGTTATACAGAAAGGCTTTTAAGAACGTATTTTTCTTCTCTGCCAGACTTCTTATCTTGCCCTTTATACTCTCGATATTAATCACGATAATACCTCCATGTATTTTCTAATTTCATTTTCTATTTTAAATAATTTACTGTATTTTATGAGTCGTCTTAGATTTTTATTTTCTGATTTAAAGTATCTTTTTATGGCTTCTGTAAAAATTTGCTTATCTATTTTTTCTCTGTCGATTATGATATCGCAAATTGTTCGATCTATATCGTAAACTGGAATAAGGTTGCCTTGCGGTGATTTTATTTCTGTCTTTCCTAGTTCGTATAAGTCTTTTTTTACATAGTGAACTTGTAGATCCTCATATCTTTTTTTGATATGGCTTGCATTATAGCCTTGGGGCACAGATATATGAAATACATTTGGAGTTCTATCTGATAGGTCGTGGAGATAGAGGGCTGTTTGATGTGAAAATATAATTCGATTACTATTTGATGATATTAAAACAAAATCGTCTATTACTTTTCCTTTTAATTGATATAGACCTGGTCTTAATCTTTCTAATTGTCCGATTTTTGTTAATTCTGATAGATTATGCCTAGTATATCCAAGTTCTTCTGCTTCTTTGTTGGTGATTACTAAATTTTCTTGGATATATTCTTTAAGTGTATTCATAGTCCGCCTCCTCTCGTTTACGCTTTTATTATATGTTATAAAAGCGAATATGTAAAGTTACTTATGAGTTTTCCATTTTTTGAAAAAGGATGTAACGAATCCTTACTCCCTTTCTAAAATTATTCTTTCTTAACTCAATATTACTAATATTATTATAGTTACTCTCCGATTTTCGGATTTCTAGAAATCTGTTATTCGGAGTTCTTAAATTCCGATTTTCGGAAGTCTGGACTTCTGATTTCAGAGATCAGATTTTGTATTATTAGTTATATTTAAAATTTATATACACTCACTTCTTAGAAAAAAAGAGCAGCCTTTTAAGCTACTCTTGTAGAAAGTATAAAATGGGTTTTATCTTATTATATTTTTCTTTGTGTCTCCTCATACCAGTTGCAAAACTACTCTTACGTCCATGTAGTTTTTTTGGGTCTTTTTGACGTATCCTTCTTCATCTTTATCGAAGACAAAATGCTTATAAAACTGCTTAAAATGCAGGATTTCTAAGTTTACATCTTTTGTATCAACGCTATAGTTTCCACATGCATTGTCTGTGGGAACATATCCACACCCTTGATTTTTTCTAGTTTATAACCTAATTTTTCAAACCTATTTATATCTCGTGCTAGGGTTTGTGGGTTGCAGGAGATGTAGATTATTTCTTTTAGGCCACTCTTGCCTATAGATTTTATTAGGTCTTTGTCTAGTCCTGCCCTTGGTGGGTCTACTATTAGGCTATCGATTTTTTCTTTTTTTATAAATTTTTCGTCAATATATTTGGCGTTTTTCGCTATGAATTTAAAGTCTTTTAGGTCGTTTATTTCTGCGTTTATTTTGGCGTCTTGGATGGCGTTTCTGTTTATTTCTACACCTACAAGCCTATCGCCGTTGATGGCAATAGATGAGGTGGCAGATCCGCAGTAGAGGTCTAGGACTTTTTTGCCTGATCCTAAAAGTTTTTTTGCTTCCCCGTAAAGATTTTCTATTTGAAAGTCATTAACTTGATAAAAATCATTGGCACTTATCCTGAAGGTTTTGTCAAAAATCCTATATTCCAAATGGTCCTTGCCTGAAATGTTTATATTTTCCTTACCTACAATATTTATGAAAAATTTACTGTTTTTGTATTTTTCTCTGATATAGGATATTAGCTCTTCACTATTTTCCAGATCAAGGTTTATCATCACATTTTCGCCATTGGTTCTTATGGTGATTTCCTTAATTGTACCTGGGAATTTTTCTGAAATATCCTTTGTGA
The DNA here is from genome assembly GCF_019957155.1 of Anaerococcus murdochii. NCBI lineage: Bacteria > Bacillati > Bacillota > Tissierellia > Tissierellales > Peptoniphilaceae > Anaerococcus > Anaerococcus murdochii. Next base: position 2,107,439 of record NZ_JAIPME010000002.1, read on the forward strand.
TTTCTTCTATTTTGTCTAAATTTTGGCTAATTTCTTCCCTGACTAAGAGGCAATCTTTTATGTAGACTAGATCATTTGAGTAAGACTTGTTATAGGCAAGACGTCCGTCTTTTTCTACTTGAAGTCTGATTTTATTCCTATATCTTAATTCTTTTGATGGGATTATTTCAATATCTTCCAGTTTATAGGAAGTGGATTTGGCTATGGCTTGTAAAATGAGATTCTTTTTTATTTTTAGTTGTGTTTGATATTCTATATCCATAATAGTACAAGCTCCACATTCATAAAAATATGGACATGGAGCTTGTGTTTTAACTGGGCTTTCTTTAATTGTTTTTATCTTTTTTGCATTGTAGAAATTTTTCTTTTCTTCTATGACTTCAATGTCGCAGACTTCGCCGTAGACTGCGTCTTCGATAAAAGCAACCTTATCAGGAGTTTCTCCGACTCCCCTCCCATCTATTAGGATATCTCTTATATAGATATCTTGGTATTTCATTAGATTACTTTTGTTTCTCCGTTGTAGATTACTCCGCCTATTGGGTCTACTGTTATGATTTGACCATCTTGAACTAGGCTTTGAGCACTTACAGCTCCTACTACTGCAGGGATGCCAAAGTGTACAGCTGCTACTGCTGTATGGCTTGTTAGTCCGCCAGTTTCTGTAACTATAGCTGAAGCTTTTTCGATAAATTCTGTTATGTCAGAATCTGTAAATTTGGCTACGATTATGTCGCCCTCTTCAAATTTGCTTTCAAGTTCTTTTTTAGTTGAACCGATTACAACCTTACCTGAAACAGATTTTGCACCTATACCTGTACCTGATGTGATGATATCACCGATCACATGAACTTTAATTAGATTTGAAGATCCGCTTACACCTAGTGGAACACCAGCTGTTACAACTGTTAGGTCGCCTTCTTCTAGGTAGCCTTCAGATAGACCACCAACTATTGCTCTTTCGATTAGCTCATCTGTTTCGTGAGCTTCTTTTATTACTAGTGGGTAAACACCCCAAACTACTGATAGTTGTCTAGCAACTATGTCTGTTGTAGTTGCTGCAATTATATTTGTTCTTGGTCTAAATTTAGATATTACTCTTGATGTATTACCGCTTGATGTACATGAAATTATCGCTCTTGCGTCTAGTTCTCTAGCTATTTGACAAGTTGATCTTGCTATTGAGTTGGTTGTATTTCTTCTAGATTCTACCTTTGTGTTGTATACTTTTTCGATGAAGTCATCTGATAATTCTGTTGTTATACAGATGTCTCTCATTGTTTTAACAGCTTCTACTGGGTATTTACCACCTGCTGTTTCACCTGAAAGCATAACACAGTCAGTACCATCGATAATAGCGTTAGCAACGTCTGTTGTCTCTGCCCTTGTAGGTCTTGGGTTTCTAATCATAGAGTCAAGCATTTGAGTAGCAGTAATAACTGGTTTTGCAGCAGCATTACATCTTCTGATAATGTCCTTTTGAACTCCTGGGATTAGCTCAGTTTTGATTTCTATACCTAAGTCTCCCCTTGCTACCATGATTCCGTCAGATGCTTCGATGATTTCTTCGATATTATCAACACCTTCTTGAGATTCAATCTTAGATATGATTTTAATATCTTCACCACCGTGGTCTTCAAGGACTTTTCTTATATCATAAACATCTTCTTTTTTACGAACGAAAGAAGCAGCTATAAGGTCGATACCGTTTTCGATACCAAACTTAATGTCATCGACATCCTTTGGTGTGATAGATGGTAGGTTGGTTTTTGATCCTGGAAGGTTAACTCCCTTATGGTTTGAAAGTACACCATTGTTTTGAACCCTACAAACTACGTCTGTGCCGTCTTTTATCTCAATTACTTCAAGTTGAACAAGACCATCATCTATGTAGATTTCACTACCAACTTTAACGTCTTGTGGTAATCCCTTGTGGGAAACAGAAACTATATCTTGGGTTCCCATAACGTCTCTAGTTGTTAGGGTAAAGATGTCGTCTGGTTTAAGGAAGATTTCCTTTACATTATAGTTACCAGTTCTGATTTCTGGTCCCTTTGTATCTAGCATGATTGCTATTGGTTTATTGAGTTTTCTTCTTAGTCTTCTGATTGTTTTGATTTTTTCTAAGTGTTCTTCGTGAGTTCCGTGTGAAAAGTTAAGTCTTGCTACGTTCATTCCATTTTGAATGAGTTGTTCAAGAACTTCTGGTTTTTCACTTGCTGGTCCTATTGTACAAACAATTTTGGTTTTCTTTAAAATATCTGGTTGCATTTTTCCTCCTATCTTGATAAGCTATTTGCTAAATCATATAAACTCTCATCAAAGACTGATTTAACTGATGTAGCTTCATCTATACTAACTTCTATAATTTGTCCATTTACATAACCTATAGCAAGGCCTGTTTTCTCTTCTGATAATAATTCAACAGCCCTAGCGCCCATGGCTGAACCTAGAAGTCTGTCTACTGCAGAAGGTGAGCCACCTCTTTGAACGTGGCCTAAAACTGTTACCTTAGTTTCGATACCAGTTTTTTCTTCAAGTTCATTTGCAAGAGCATATGGATCGCCAACGCCTTCAGCAAGAGTAATTAGGTGGTGGAGTTTTCCTCTCTTCCTACCATGTTCCATCTTGGCAATTATTTCATTAATAGAAAACTTATGCTCAGGCACGATAATGGATTCAGCACCTCCAGCAAGACCTGAATATAAAGCAAGATCACCGCAATGACGGCCCATTACCTCTATAACAACAGCCCTACCGTGAGAGCTTGATGTATCTCTTAATTTACCTATGGCATCTGCTACAGTTTCTATAGCTGTAAAAAATCCTATAGTGTAGTCTGTATAACCCATGTCATTATCTATAGTACCAGGAATGCCGATGGTTTTGATTCCTAAATCTGAAAGAGCCTTAGCTCCCTTGAATGATCCGTCACCACCAACTACAATTAGCCCTTCTATGCCATAGTCAGCAAGGATTTCTGCCCCTCTTTTTTGACCTTCTGGTGTTTCGAATTCAAGACTTCTTGCAGTACCAAGGATAGTACCACCCTTGTGGATGATGTCTGCTACAGAAGAAATATTCATTTCATAAATATCACCCTTCATAAGACCATCGTAACCATTTCTGACGCCCTTAATTCTCATAGATTTATTTATTGCGGTTCTAACAGCACCTCTAATGGCAGAGTTCATGCCTGGTGCGTCGCCACCGCTAGTAAGTATACCTATTGTTTTCATTATCTCTCCTCATTTTGTCTTAACATTTTCTTTGCCAAGCCTATCTTCAAATAATTTTATAGTAGAATCATTGATATCAACCCATAATTTCGAATCAAGGCCAACTAACTTTTTCTTATCTTCAAAATAAATCTTTACAGGGTTTTTGCCGAAATTTGACAAAATTAACCCTTTGACATCATTATACTCTTTATATTGCATTTTTAGATATAAAGTTTTAAGATTTGACTTTTCTATGTCAATAAATTCTGACGCTAATAATTTTACGTCACTTTCATCACTTTGCAATCTTCCTTTAACAATCACAATATTATCATCATCGATTAGATTTCTATACTGGCTATAAGTCTTAGGAAAGATGACCATTTCAATATTTCCATACATATCTTCAAGGGATGCAAAAGCCATCAAATCACGTTTTTTTGTTGTGAGCTCTTTTTTATTATTAATAATCCCCGCCATGGTGACAAAATTACCGTCAAGCCTTGCAATATTTTCCTCTCCGACTTCTTCCCTAAAATTTGTGGTAAAATTCACAATATTTGATAAGGCAAGGCTTCTTTCTGATAAAGGATGTTCAGAGATATAAAAACCAAGGACTTCCTTTTCTAGTTTAAGCTTAACTTTTTTAGGATATTCGTCAATATCTGGCATATCTATATCAGTTTCTTCTTGTTTTTCTCCCATATCTAGGAGGTTCATCTGGCCGGTGACATTGATCTTATTATTATCGTGAACTGTACTTATAGCCTTTTCAAAAATCGCCATGAGTGACGACCTGGTATAGCCAAGACTGTCAAAGGCTCCGGCCTTGATTAGGGATTCTATTCCCTTTTTATTTAAGGCCCTAGAGTCAGTATCTTCAACTCTTTCTAGGAAATTTTTAAAATTCGTAAAGGCGCCGCCCTCTTGCCTTGCCTTGACAATGGCTTCAATTAGGTTAAGGCCAACATTTTTAATTCCCGATAGGCCGAAGATAATTTTTTTATCTTCTACTTCAAAAGTGCCAGTAGACTTATTTATATCTGGTGCAAGGACTTCTATGCCAAGTCTTTTAGTCTCTGATACATAGGTATAGAGCTTGCCTGTCTGATCCATTACAGAAGAAATCAGATTTGCCATATATTCTTCTGGATAATAGTGTTTTAGATATGCAGTTTGGACAGCCACAAGCGAATAAGCCGCAGAGTGGGACTTGTTGAAGGCGTATTTAGCAAAGGAAATCATTTCATCATAGATAGTATTTGCAGCTTCCCTATTTACACCATTTCTGACTGCACCTGGAATTATAACTTGGCCACTCTCATCGACCTTACCATTTATAAAAATATCCCTATTTTCTTCCATGACTGCCATTTTCTTTTTAGACATGGCACGCCTTAAATTGTCTGCTTCGCCAAGTGAATAACCAGCAAGCTGTTGAACTATTTGCATTACCTGTTCTTGGTAGACGATTATTCCATAAGTCACACCCAGGATTGGCTTTAACTTTTCATCTAAAAAAGTGACATCTTCTGGGTTGTTTTTGTTGTGGATATATTTTGGTATTTCATCCATAGGTCCAGGTCTAAAAAGTGAGTTTGCCGCAATTAGATCATCAAAAACTGTTGGTTTAAGATTTTTTAGAAAGGCCCTCATCCCCGCTGACTCAAACTGAAAGAGTCCTATTGTCTTAGCCTGGTTAAATTGTTTTATAACGTTCGCATCATTTACGTCAATTTTTCTTATATCGACATCTAGGCCGTAATTTTTCTTAATGTCCTTGATGGTATCTTTGATGACTGTGAGATTTCTTAGACCCAAAAAGTCCATCTTCAAAAGTCCCAATTCCTCAATTTCCGTCATATCAAACTGACTAACCACCTGGTCATTTGATAGGGCAAGGGGAATTATATCTGTAAGTGGGTCTTTAGAAATAACTACACCTGCAGCATGGATTGAAGTATGGCGTGGTAGGGCTTCTAGTTTTTTGGCTGTGTCAATTAACCTTTTTCCCTCAGCATCTTTTTCGTATGAGGCCCTAAAGGCATCTGATTCTGCCAAAGCCTTATCTATTGTCATACCTATTGTGGCTGGGATTTGTTTTGCAATGGTATCGACCTTGCCATAGGCAATATCGAGAACCCTACCAACATCCCTAATAGCATTTCTTGCCTGCATCCTACCAAAGGTTACTATTTGTGAAACGTGGTCCCTGCCATAGAGGTCATTGACATATTCCACAACCTTATCCCTTAGGACGTAGTCAAAGTCTATATCAATATCTGGCATGGATACCCTTTCAGGATTTAAAAACCTCTCAAAAATAAGATTGTATTTCAAAGGGTCAATCTGGGTAATATCAAGGGCATAGGAAACAAGAGAACCCGCCGCAGAACCCCTGCCTGGTCCCACCGCTATGTCGTTTTTTCTAGAATAATTTACAAAGTCCCAAACAATCAAGAAATAATCAACATAACCCATGGAATTTATTACGTCAATTTCCATTTTGGCTCTTTCCACTATCTCATCTGTGACTGTTTCATATTTCTCAGAAATGCCTTCGTTTACTAATAATTTCAAATAATCTAAATTTGTAAGGCCTTCTGGGACTTTTGTGTAGTAAGGAAGGTGGGGTTGGTGGAATTTAATCTCAACATTGCAACGCTCTGCGATTTTCCCAGTATTTTCTATTGCTCTTTCGTAATCTTTGAAAATTGTTGCCATAGTTTCAGGATCTTTTAGGTAAAATTCCCTATTTGGCATCTTCATCCTATTTTCATCTTTAATCAATGAACCAGTTTGGATGCACAAGAGGACATCCTGATAATAGGAATCTTCCTTGTTTATGTAGTGGACATCGTTAGTTGCCACCATTTCTATGCCTAGTTTCCTATGAAGATAGGCCACACCTTGGTTGACCTTTTTTTGCTCAGCCATGCCATGGTCTTGGATTTCAAGAAAATATGATCCCTTTCCAAAAGCATTTTCATATTTTAAGGCAGTTTCTTCTGCAGCCTTCATGTCCCCTTCCAAAATTCTTTGGTTAACTTCACCATTTAAGCAGGCAGAAAGAGCAATTAGGCCTTCTGTGTGATTTTTTATATAATCAAAGGACACCCTTGGCTTATAATAAAAACCATTAACATAGGCTTCAGATACAATTTTAACTAGGTTTTTATAGCCAGTATTATTTTCTGCAAGCAAAATTAGGTGGTAGTACCTCCTATTGGTTGGGTCTTTTATCTTATGGTCTCTTTCTGAAACATAGACCTCACAACCAATAATAGGCTTTATACCACGTTTTTGTGCTTGTTTATAAAATTCTATGACCCCATACATCTGGCCATGGTCTGTGATGGCAACAGAATCCATTCCGAGTTCTTGACACCTATCCAAAAGTTCATCTATCCTTGTAAAACCATCAAGGAGAGAATATTCTGTATGGAGGTGGAGGTGGGTAAATTTTGTAGTCATAGTAACTCCTTCAAAAAAAGACTTGCTCTCACAAATCTTTTGCTAATTTGATAAACTTTTGCAGTCTATAGTTAATCTTGGCTTTACTTAGAGGTGGATTTAGCATCTCGCCTAGTTCATCTAGAGATAAATATGGGTTTTCAAGACGAAGTTTTCCTATTTTTTGGCTTAATTCATCGACCTCGTCAAACCTTCCCTCGTTTATTATTTTATTAATAGCGTCTAGCTGGGCTCTTGCGGCTTTTACTGTCCTATCAATGTTGGCATTGTCAAAGTTATTTACCCTATTGACATCATTCCTGATAGACTTCATTGCCCTCACATTTTCCAACTCAAAAAGTGACTGCATGGCGCCTATAACCACCAAAAAGTCTGAAATCTTATCAGAATCCTTAAGGTAAATTATATTGTAATCAAGCCTTTGGCTGACTTTGGCATTTAGGTTAAAGGCATCCATAGAATCTTTAATTATCCTTGCCTCTTCCATATTTTTACCAACAATTTCAAGGTTGTAGCCCCTCTGAGGATCATTTACCGACCCCCTAAAAATAAAGGCAATCTTCAAAAAGCCTTTGATTTGATTTAGACTTACGTCCTCGATATTAGAATAATTTTCTAAAAAACTTTGGTTTCTTAAGCTAATTAATTTATCAGATACATCGGCATCTTCAATTATAACCACATAGTCTCTTTTATTTTTTTTATCAGGGTTGTCCTGGATTTCAAAGGTTGGAGAATAGCCATATAAATCTGAAATTAATTTATAAATGTACCTGGCTTCTTGGTTGGAGTCAGTTTTAAAAATCACATTAAAACCAGCCGCAGAAATCCTAATTGACCCTATAAAATGAGCCAGAGAAAAGAGTTCACCTTCAAGGTCTATTGGTTCTTTTTTTAAGAGTTCCTTCTTGCATCTTTGGGAAAAACTCATATTAGTCCCTAATCCTTCTCCTTAATTTTTCAATATCTTCAGCTTCAACACCCGCATGAAGAAGATATGCTTCAAAGCTGCCATATTTTTTTATAACATAGTCATAAGCTTCTTTCATGTAATATGGGTCTGTAATCCTAAATATTGAAAAAGGTTCGTCTTCACCATAATTTTCTATATAGCCAAGATGGGCTGAAGATGTCTCATAGTCAGCTATAATATCTCCCCTAGGCACATCTGCAAGACCCATTATTATCATTGAAACAATACCAGTCCTATCCTTACCTTCCTGGCAATGGTAAAGAGCAGAACCTTTTGCATTAGCAAGGACACTTACAATCTCTTTAACAGCTGGGTAGTGGTCAATTAGATTTCTATAAGACTGGCCAACTGTAATTTGCCCAGAAATAATTTTATCGATTTCTTCCTTCCTGAATTCCTTATCTGGAGCTAGGGAAATGTGGTGGTAGTCAAAATTTTCCTTGATTTTTTTGTGGGTATCAGATTCAAAGTCAATCTCATTTTCCCTTCTAAGGTCAATTATTGTTGAAACATTCAAATCTTTTAAATCATTTATATCAACATCTTCTACATCGTCAAGGCTCGCTGCCCTGAAATATTCGTGCCACTTTGTTGATCTGTTGTCCAAAGTAGGCACTCCACCCAGGTCTCTGGCATTTTTTATATTCTCTAAGTCTAATCGTTTTAAATATCTCATCTTACCACTTATCCTTTTCTCTATGTTTTTTAATTAGTATATAATCGTCATCTTTCATCTTCTCATACATTTTTTCTACCATGTAAACCGACCTGTGTTGGCCACCAGTGCATCCAAAAGCAATGGTAATGATATTCTTCCCCTCTTTAGCATAGGCGGGTAGGAGGCTCTTTATAAGGCCATATACCCTATCTTCAAATTCCTCTATAATATCAAATTGGCTAAGGTAGGCTGCTAATTTTTCGTCTGTGCCGTTTAATTTTTTAAGTTCAGGCACATAGAAGGGATTTGGAATAAATCTCATATCAAAAACAAAGTCAAAGTCAGCACTCACGCCGTACTTATAACCAAAAGATATGAGGTTTATTATCATATTATTAGTTTTATTGCTACTTGACTCTATGACTTGTCTTAGTTCAGCAATTTTGTAATTTGTAGTATCTATTAACTTATCAGAAATATCTCTGATTGGCTTAAGTAATTTCTTTTCCTTTTCAAGCCCATCTGAAACATTGCCGTATTCTCCTAATGGATGTGGCCTTCTTAGCTCGTTATATCTTTTTTGGATAATTTCATCACTAGAATAGATAAAGATTATTTCAGTATCTTCATTGGCTTTTTTTAGACTTTTTATAGATTTATAAATATCATTGTCTACTGAAAATGACCTAAAATCTATAACAACAGCCATTTTTTCTATTGGATTTTTTTGGTATTTATTTAGTTCTATGAATTTTTCCACTAAATAGGCTGGAGCATTATCCATAGCATAGTATCCTAAATCTTCATAGGCCCTTAGGGCTGTTGTCTTGCCTGAGCCAGAAAGACCTGTAATTATCTTTAATTTCATCTATAATTCTCCGACTAATTTTACCTCACGCTCTAAAACAAAGCCTGTTTTCTCCCTTACAATATCTGAAACATGGTTTATGAATTTTAGCATATCCTCACAAGTAGCAGCCTCCCTATTTATAATAAAGCCGCAGTGTTTTTCACTAACTTGACAGTCGCCTTCCCTAAAACCTCTAAGGCCGCATTCGTCAATTAATTTTGATGCATAAGATCCCGTTGGTCTTTTGAAAGTTGAGCCAGCTGACTTTTTATCAAGTGGTTGTTTGGTTTGACGCCTGTTTGTAAAATCCTCATATCTTTCTCTAATCAAATCTTTATCGCCTTTTTCTAGTTTAAACTTAGCACTAACCACTATAAGATTATCATCAAAAATTCTTGAATGTCTGTAAGAAAAATTCATTTCTTCGTTTTTAAATGTATGAAGATTTCCTTCAAAATCAAAGGCCTTAATTTCTACAGCTACGTCCTTGATCTCCCCACCATAGGCACCAGCATTCATAGCCACAGCTCCGCCAACTGAACCTGGTATACCGGAAATTTCTTCCATGCCAGCAAGACCTGCCTCTATCGCTGCAAGACTAGCCTCATTTAAAGATGTACCAGAAAGTGCTGTGAGATAGTCGCCATCAATATCTACTTTGTCAAAATTATCACTAAGGATAATAACACATCCCCTGATACCCTTATCGGATACCAAAAGATTTGATCCCTTGCCCATGACAAAAGTTTCTATCTTGTTTTTGTAATTAAATTTTAAAAGTTCTTCTAATTCTTCTATGGTAGTTGGCCTTGCAAGTACATCTGCCGGACCGCCTATACCAAAAGTTGTATATGTTTTTAAGTCTTTGTTAAAGTCTATTTGACCGAATTTTTTGTTATTATAAAGAGATTTGTAGTCCATAATTTCTCCTTTTTATCTATTTCTTATATACTATACCATTTTGGGATGAAAACTCTCTTAAAAATATTGACTAAAAATTTGTAATTTTCATAAAACTTTGGTAGAATAATAAAGATGAATAAGGAGGAGGTGTAAATATGGCAAGAGCATGCGATATATGTGGCAAAGGTACAGCTTCAGGTAAGTCTGTAACATTCTCACATAGACAAATTAACAGAACTTTTAAAGCAAACGTGCACAAAATAAAAGCTATTGTTGATGGCACTCCAAAAACTATTAACGCTTGTACAAAATGTATTAAAAGTGGAAAAGTAGAAAAAGCTTAAGCTTTTTTAGTTTAGTACTAAATTAAAAATTTTTAAACTGGCCCTGTGGTCAGTTTTTTAATTTAGAAAAAAATAAGCTGGTAGATGAGAAATCCTCATTACCAGCTTTTTCTTTTTATTCGTATTCTTTAAAAATTTCATGATAGGCTTGTATCTGACCACCTATATCTTTTCCGAAAATATCAGAGCCTGATACAATCTCATCCACACCCAGGTCTAAAACTTCCCTTACATTGGTTGTTTTAATGCCGCCATCAACTTGGATTTTAATATCTAAGCCATTTTCATCAATATATTTTCTGTATAGAGTCATTGTGGCCTTGGTCTCTGGCATAAATTTCTGCCCACCAAAACCAGGTCTTACACTCATTACCAAAATCAAATCGATTAGATCAAAATATTCTAAAAGTAATTTTGGATCTGTTTCTGGTTTGGCTGTAAGACCAACTTCCATTCCAGAGTCTTTTATAGCTTTAAGGGTCTTTCTGAGATCTTTGCAGGCTTCATAATGAACAGTAATCCTATCTGAACCCGCTTTTTTAAAGTCATCTATATACCTAATTGGCTCTTCAATCATTAGGTGGGTATCAAAGAAATAATCATTCTTACCCCTAATGTCAGAAATCACCTTAAAGGCAAAGGAAATATTTGGCACAAAAATCCCATCCATAACATCTATATGGAGCATTTCTATGCCCAAACCCTTGGTCTTATCTAAATCGTCTTGTAGGTTTGCAAAATTTGCTGAAAGTAATGATGGGGATAATTTTACCATTTGTTAAGTCTCCTTTGTTTTAATTCTTCAAATAACTGTAAATAATTTTTATAACGTGACTGGGAAATTTTTCCCTCTTCTAGATCTTCTTTGACCCTGCAAGATGGCTCGTTGATGTGGTTGCAATCCTTAAATTTGCAGGCCCTATCCCTTAATTCCACAAAGGTGTTTTTAAGGTCATTTTCATCTTCCAAAAAATCAAAGTCAAAGGAATCAAAGCCCGGAGTATCGAAAATAAAAGTATCCTCACCGAGTTTAAAAATTTCTGTGTGGCGAGTGGTATTCTTTCCCCTCTTTGATTTTTGGCTTATATCTCCAATTTCAATTTCCTTATCAATTAAGTTTGATAAAAAGGTTGATTTGCCAACACCAGACGCTCCTGAAACTGCAGAAGTTTTGCCCTTTAAGATTTCTCTGATTTTTTCTTTTGGAAAATCCTTGTAATTATCAATTAAAATTACTTCATAGCCAATATTTTTATAAATATTAGCCAGTTCTTCTATTTTTTCTTTAGAAGCCAGGTCTATTTTTGTAAGCATAATAGTCACACAAATATTTAAATATTCACACATGGCTAAGTACTTATCAAGATTATAAAGGTTAAGGGGTGGATCGTTTATAGTTACAAAAACCAAAAGCTGGTCAATATTTGCTATATTGGGTCTTTTGATTTCATTTTTCCTAGCAAGTAATCTTGTAATATAAGCCTTAGAATCTTCTAAGACCTCTATTTCAACATTGTCTCCTACCAAAGGCTTTTTGTCCTTTACCCTAAAATTCCCCCTGGCCTTGGCCATATAAACATTGTCCTTAGTGTCTACATAATATAATTCTTTTTGACTTTTAATTATTTTTCCAATCATTAATTAACCTGGTATACTCCGTAAGACTCATCATCAACTAGGACTTCAACGCTTGTTCCAGACATAGACATAAATTTAAGAACTAGGACTCCGTTCTCGTTTAAGTCACTTGCTGTATGGTAATCATTGTAAAGTAGGTCACTCCTATTGCCCTTATTATCAACCTTATAGATTTTGACATTGAAGTTTTCCTTATCAGTTGCAACATTTAACCTAATTTCAACTTCCCTATTAGGACTTGATTTCTTTTCTTCTTCCCCAAGGCTTATTACAAAATCTATTGCTGAATTTTCTGCAACCTCTGTTTCTGCACCAATTGATTGGCTAATGACATGGCCCTTGTCAATACTTGATGAATATTGATAGTCAACATTTCTTACTCTTAAGTGATTATTTCTTGCAGTTGCTATAGCATCCTTCTCAGACATACCAACATAGTTTCCAACCTTTATTATCTCTGTTGTATCTTCTTTTCCAACTGAAATCACAAGATTTATTTCAGTTCCTGATTGAACTTTGGCACCAGATGCTGGTTCCTGCCTAATTACCAAATCTTTATCAACAGTATTTGAATAATCTGTAGATGTTGTACCTATCTTAAGTCCAAGGTCTTTTAAGGTTTCTTCTGCCTGGCTTAGGTTCATATTTTTAAGCTCAGGAACACTTATTTCCCTACCCGATGATATAACAAGGTTTACAATAGTTCCCTTCTTTGCCCTTGTGGATGCATCAGGGTCTTGACTCATGACCTTGCCTTTCTCATATTCATCGCTTTCGGCATTTCTAGCTATATTTGCCCTAAAACCACGTTTTTCAAGTTGTTCAACAGCTTGTTCTTCTGTTAGGTTTACAACTGTTGGCACTTCTATTTCATCTGTAGAATTTCTTGAACTAAAGAAATACACAGCTGCAACTAAGATAAAGGCAAGAAGGGCCAGTGGCCAAATTTTTATAGAAGTTTTTTTCTTTTTCTTTTTATTCTTTTCCTCACCAGTTGATACATAAACTGCTTCCCTATCTTCTTCAATAGGCTCTTGGTAGGATTCTTTTTTTGGAACTACAATCGGAATTCTTGCTGTATCTTCAAAAGTATCCTCACCCTTAACTAGAGATTCGTCATCAAGGGCCTCAATAAGCTCGCTTGCATTTTGAAACCTCTCAGTTGGGTCTTTCTTTAAAAGCTTCATAATTATGTAGTTTAAATGCTTAGATAGATTTGGATTTATCTCCCTTGGAGGAATTGGATCATCTTGTATATGCATAACTGCAATTCCTACAGAATTATCCGCATCGAAAGGCACCCTACCTGTCGCCATTTCATACATGACAGCACCCAAGGAATAAAGGTCAGATTTTAAGTCTACAATCTTACCCTTTGCTTGTTCTGGGGAAATATAATGTACTGTTCCTAAAATTGAGCTAGTATAGGTTATAGTCGCGTTTGATGACACCCTTGCTATACCAAAATCAGTTACCTTACACAAACCATACTTATCAATCAAAATATTTTGTGGTTTGATATCCCTATGAACAATGCCCGAATCATGAGCTGACTTGAGAGCTTGGGCGATTTGGGTTGAATAATCGATAATATCGTGATTTTCAAGGACCTTTTCACGGTCAATCAAATCTTTTAAAGTCTCGCCCTCAACGTATTCCATAACTATATATTGTATTAGCTTGCCATTTAGCATATCCTTGCCTATATCATAAACATTTACAATATTAATATGGGAAAGCTTAGCAGCTGATTGGGCTTCGTTATTAAATTTCTTAGAAAATTCATCATCTTCAGCGTATTGGTCTTTTAAAATCTTGATGGCAACGTACCTATCAAGAAGTCTATCTTTGGCCTTGTAAACCTTGGCCATACCCCCTACGCCTATTTCTTTTATAATCTCATATCTACTGTCTAAAATTATTTTATCCATAATACCCTCTTATAGTAAAATCGTTGTAACAGTAATATTATCCCTGCCACCGTGGTCAATAGCTGCTTCTATCAACTTTGTTGAAATTTGATAGGGATCCTTATTAGCTTTTACTATATCTTTTATCTTATCATCTGTTAATTCGTTTGTAAGCCCATCTGTAACCATCAAAACTATGTCGCCTTCTTCCATATGAAGAGACTTGCTATCAGGATTAATTTTTTCTTCTGTGCCTACAGCCCTAGTTATGGCGGACTTATTTATGAAGTTTTCTGCCTCATCTTCTGTTAAAGAACCACTATCCAAAAGGTCATTTACTAAGGAGTGGTCCCTGGTAAGCTGGCTTAAGGAGTCATTCCTGTAAATATAAGCTCTGGAATCACCCAAGTGGGTTAGGTAATAGACCTTGTTTTTATGGTCTAGGCAAAGGCAAACTACTGTTGTCCCCATTCTTATATCGCCTTCCTCTAAGGATAGCTTATAAATTTCCTCGTTAGCATAGAAAATAGCCTCTTCTTGGAGCTTTATGTATGAGTCGTAATCACTTAAGTTTGCCTCTTTTATGTATTTTATAAAGAGTTTGGCGGCAAGTTTACTAGCAAGGTCACCCTTGCTGTGGCCACCCATTCCGTCAGCGACTATGAAAAAGTCTAAATCTCCCAGGCTAATATTTGAAAATGAGTCTTCATTCTCACTTCTAATTTTGCCAATATTTGTGATTGTGCTAAATTTCATCCTTACCTCGCGTAATTATTTCTTAGTTGGCCACATGAAGCGTCTATATCTTGGCCCATGGACCTCCTAATTGTAGCATTTAGGCCTCTTTTTGTAAGTCTTTCCTTGAAGTCTTCAAGGGCCCTTGCACCTGGTTTTTTATGGTCAAATTCCTCTATTGGATTTAGGGGAATCAAATTTATATGGACATTTTTTCCAAAAAGCAGGTCGTGGAGGTTTTCCACGTCTTCTTTTAGGTTATTAACACCATCTATTACAACATATTCAAAAGAAACCCTACGGCCTGTCTTGTCAAAATAATAATCTGTAGCCTCTATTAGGTCCTTAATTTTATATCTTTTGGCAACCGGCATATAAACAGCCCTTTTTTTATCGTCTGCATAATGAAGACTAAGGGCTAGATTTACGTCAAGGCCAGTGTCTGCCAAATCTTTTATCTTTGGAGCAAGACCTGATGTAGACAAGGTTATAGACCTGTGTGATAGGTTCCTGCCCTTAGGATCTGTAATTATTTCTATAAACTTTTTAATGTTAGAAAAATTATCTAAAGGCTCGCCAATGCCCATTATTACAATATTTGAAATTGGTCCGTTAATTCTTTCTAAAAGATAAACTTCTTCGATTAGCTCTGAAGCTGTCATATTTCTAACCAATCCATTTTTTGTTGATGCACAAAAAGTACAACCCATTCTACAGCCAACTTGGCTTGAAATGCAGATTGTAGACCTATCCTTATAATCCATGTAAACTGCTTCTACTATATTTTTATCAGCAAGTTCCAAAAGGTATTTCTTTGTTGAATCCATTTTTGATTCGAAAGTCTTAAGGACCTTTATTTTATCAAAGTAAAAGTCAGATTTAAGGTCTTCTCGCATCTTTAGTGGCAGGTCGGTCATTTGATCAAAATCATTAATTCTATTGACATGAATTGACCTATAAACCTGCTTTGCCCTAAATTTCTGGTAGGACTTCTCCTTAAATAAGTCTTCGATTTCACCTATTGTCTTATCATTTATACTAATCATTAATTTTCCTAAATTTACTGATGAAAAATCCATCAGTCTTATCTTCAAAACTTTTGTATTCTATAAAATCTTTGCCGTCAATTTGAACCAATTCTAGGTTTTCTTTTCCTAATAGAAATTTAAAATTATCCCTATTTTCAAGTGGACCTATAGTACAGGTTGAATAGACTAAATAACCGCCTTTTTTGACGTATTTTATAGCATTTTCTAGAATCTCTCTTTGAAGGCTTCCTAGCCTTACAATCGTTTCCTTAGTTCTATTATATCGTATTTCGGGCTTTCTTCCTACTACTCCGAGCCCAGAACAAGGAGCATCGATCAAACAATAGTCAAATTTGTTTGAAAAATCTTCTACAAAGCTTGAAGCATCAAAGTTTGTAAGCTTTATATTTTTTAGTCCCAATCTCTCGATATTTTCTAAAATAAGCTTATTTTTAGCCTCTGAAATATCATTCGCAACAATTTCTGCTGTATTTTTTGTATATTCACCAAGGTAGGTAGTTTTTGTACCTGGGGCTGCGCATAAATCTAAAATCCTACTATTTTCATTCGGATCTAAGACCTCAACCGCCTTCATAGATGCCTCTTGCTGGATGGTAAAAAATCCATCCTCAAAAAATCTAGACGCCGCAAGTCCAGCAGGATTTTTAACTATAAGACTATTTTCAGAAATATTTCCTTCTTCTATTTCAAATCCAGAATCTATAAGAAAATTTTTTATATCCTCTTTATTAGTCTTTAAATTATTTACCCTGATAGATAGGTCCTTGATCCTGTCAGCATCCCTCAAAAAAGCCTTGGTGTAGTCCATTCCGTAAAAATCATAGATATATCTAGTAATTTCTTCTGGGAAAGAATACCTGATTGATAGGCTCTTTATGTCGTCTTTTTCATAAATTGTCGCAACTTCCTTTTCGTCCCTAATAAAGGCCCTTAGGATAGCATTGACGAAACCTGTTGACCTCTTATTTTTAGACTTGGTTAGGTCTACAAGTTTATCAACTGTCGCATAGTCCTTAGTTCCTAAAAAGTGAATATTATAAATTCCTATTTCTAGGATTAAGAGCACATTTTTGTGGATTTTCTTAAGCCTGGTGTCAGACAATTTCCTAATCATGTAGTCGATATAGATTTTATTTTCCAAAACCCCATAGACTGTTTTTGTGATTAGAGGAAGGTTATTAGCCCTTCCCGCATAAGTATTTATCATATCTGATGACTTTTGATCTTCATAGATAACGGCTTTTAGAATATTAAAGATTATATCAAGATCAGTCATTTTCTAATACGAAACCCACTTCTATTTCATTTCCCAAAAGGAAAGAAGCTGTATCCATGGCTTTTTTACCAGGAAATTGGATTTTTTCAATCCTAATTGATCCATCTCCTGTTCCTATGACAATTTTATCCTTTTTGTTAGCTGCAAGAATTTCCCCTGGCTTGCCTTTTAAATCTCCTAAACTTGCCTTGTGAACCTTGGCGTTTTGTCCCTTATAGTCAAAAAAGGCCACAGGAAAACCAACCAAAGCTCTAATTTGATCTAAGATTTGGCGGCTTGTTCTATTCCAGTCAATCCTTCCCATTTCCTTATCAATTTTTGTGCAATATGTTGCTTTATCATCATCTTGAACAATCCTATTTTCATAAACTTGGTCAAAATTTAAAAGGGCATCCCTAATAGCTTCTGCACCGATTTTGCCGAGTTTATCTTCTAGGTCAAAATAATCATCACTTGGGTCAATATCCATTTCTCTTTGGATAAGGATATCCCCAGAGTCCATGGCTTTTTCAATTAACATGGCGGTTGCAGCTGTCTTTTCGTCCCCATTTAGGAGGGTAAACTGCATTGGACTTGCTCCCCTGTATAGTGGAAGAAGGGATGGGTGTAAGTTTATTATCCTATCCTTAAAATTATCTAGAAGTATATTTTTTATTAGCTGACCAAAAGCAACTACAACAATGTAGTCGATTTCAAGGTCTTTTAGCATCTTTACAAAGTCTTCAGTATTTACAGAATCTGGTGTTTCTACCCTAATGCCATTGTCTTCTGCGTATTTTTTAACAGGAGTTGGACTAAATTTATTTCTAGACCTCTTCTTGTCTTTTCCTGAAACGACTAACTTTAAATTTATATTTTCATCCTTATAAAGAATATCCAAAGTCTGCAAAGCAAACTTTGGATTACCCATAAAACATATATTAATCATTGATTTCTACCAATTCTTCTGGCTTGTACTCTTCGATATACTTATCCTTAAATAAAATACCGTCGAGATGGTCAATTTCATGGCAAAGAATTACTGCTGGAAAGCCGTGGGCGTCCCAGATCTTTTCCTCTCCATTTTCATCTAAATATTTAACTTTAACATGCTCTGGTCTTTTTACAGTCGCATTAAATTCAGGTATAGAAAGACAACCTTCTACCCCAATTTGTTCTCCGTCTTTTTCAATTATTTCTGGATTTACAAGTTTTACTAGGCTATCTTCCCCATCTCTTGGGTCCACAACAATAACCCTTCTAAGGATACCTACTTGTGGAGCTGCAAGGCCAACCCCATCTGCGTCATACATGGTCTCTGCCATGTCATCTAAAAGGACTCTAATCCTGTCTGTAACTTGATCTACCGGTCTTGAGATCTTTCTTAAAATCGGATCTCCGTCTATTCTTATATTTCTAATTGCCATACTTCCTCCTTTGGAATAATTCCTAGAATTTATCTGCAATTTAATCTTTCTTATCCTTACTATTTTACTAGTTTTAGGCTTTTATTCAATTTTCTCCAAAGCCTATGGAATAAAGCTTTGAGATACCCTCATCATCTATGGTTACGCCGTGGATTTTCTCTGCAAGCTGCATGGTTGTCTGCCTGTGGGTAATCATGATAAATTGGGTCTTGTCTGATAGGCCCTTTAGGTATTCTATATATCTTTTGATATTAGCTTCGTCAAGGGCAGCGTCAATCTCATCAAGGATTGAAAATGGAGCTGGATTTTGCTCAAAAATAGCAAATAAAAGGGCTACTGCTGTGAGGGCCTTTTCTCCACCTGATAATAACGAGATTGACTTTAGGGACTTGCTTGGTGGTTTTGCCTCAATTTCAACCCCTGCTGTCAGGAAGTCTTCGCTATCTAATATTAGCCTTGCATCTCCACCCATGAAAAGAATTTTGAAAATTTTAGTAAAATTCTCATTTATGATAGCAAAGTTTTTTGAAAACTCATCCTTCATTTCCTTTTCAAGTCTTACAATCATCTTTTCAATATCAGATTTTGAATTTTTCAAATCCTCGACCTGAGCTTTTATAAAATTAACTTCCTTATCGATATTATCGAAATCTTCAAGGGCAGTTTCTGTGAAAAATCCTACTTCATTTATCCTTTTTTGGATATCTATTAATTCAGATTTTGTTGGACTTATTTTCTCATCTGCCTTAAATTTCTCAGCCAAATCATCAAGGCTCATTGTTATATAAGGGCTAACCTCATCTTCCAGATTCTTATAATTTTCATTGGCAGAATCAAGTTTATAAGAAATTTTAACCCTCTCTAGATCAAGTTTTTTTATTTCTTCCTCAAACTTTTGATTTTCTTCAATTAATTTGCTATTTTCTCCCTCTCTTTTTGATAGGCTATTCTTTAGGTCAGAAATTGTTTGTCTTAGTTTTTCAGCTTCCTCTTGATAAAGCTTGATTGATTTTTCTAGAGTTTCTGCCTTTTTCTTTGACTCTTCTAGGTCATTTTCTAGATTAGCAAATAGTTTTTCCTGGATTTTTTTGTTTTCCCTAATATCTTCCAATGAATTTTTGATATTGGCCAAGGAATTTTCCAAAAGGCTCTTATCCCTCTTATTTATTTCAAGCTTGTTTGTAAGACTAATGATTTCTTCTTTTAAAATATCAAAAGCCTTAGACTTTTCAGCAAGTTTAGTATTTTGACCTTCAAGGTCTTCCTTAAGGCTAATTTCTTCTGCCTTAAGTCTTTCAATATCAATATCAGATTCCCTTTCTTCATAGTCAGGACCTGATCCATCAAGGTCTGTCCTCTGCTGGCTAAGAGATTCTATCTTTAACCTCAATCTTTCAATGTCGCTTGTAAGGTCTTTTCTCTTATTTTCTTTATCTTCAAAATCTTGTTTTAGACCTAATAAGTCATTTTTCTTAGAGCCTAAATCTTGGTTTATTTCAGAAATTCTTTTTTCAAAATCTTTTTGTTTTACATTTAAGTTATTTATCGAATTTTCTAAATCACTTAGTTTTTTCTTCCTATTTAAAAGATTGGTTGATGAACGTTTATTTTTATTTGTTCCTGCAACCATTGATCCCCAAGTGTTGATTATATCAAGGTTTAAACTTATTATCCTGTAACCTTTTATCTTTTTAGATAAAGAAATAGCATCATCTATATCTTTTACAACCACAGTTGATCCCAAAAAGTGACCAATAATACTTGTTAATTTGGGATCATAGGCTACAAGCTCATAGGCCATGGCTATAACTTCAGGCTCTCTAGGTCTTTCTTTCAAGAATGAATTTATAGAATCAATTGGTAAAAAGGTTAGCCTGCCTAGCCTTTCCCTATTTACAAAATTAATTAATTCTCTGGTGTCTTCCTTTGTCCTTGTTACTATATTTTGAAGGCCTGAGCCAATCAGAGTGTCAATTATTTCCTCATAAGAATTTTTTACCGAAATCAAATTGGCAAGAGTATCTAAATAAAAACCTCCAAGCCCATTTATCTTTGTCTTCTTAAGAAAATCTTGGACTGGGTAAAAATATCCCTGGTTATTATCCAAGAGGTTCTTTTCGATTTTGTAATCAGAAAGGAGGGACTTTAGGTCTAATTTTAGATTATTTAGGTTAGAGATTGACCTATCTAATTCTTCATTTGCCTTATTTATAGCCTCAGCAAGATTCTTTGTTTTTTCTTTTAGATCTAATATTTCACCATCAAGGATTTTCTCAGCTGACCTTAGAGACTCGTATTCTTTTTCAAGTTGAGCTATTTCTAAGTCAAGCTTTTCTATTCTTTGCCTTTTCTCTTCAAGGTCTTTTTTTCTTTTTTCATCTATGATAGCCCTTGATTTTTCAAAGACTTGATAGTCTAAAATCTTAGCCTTAACTTCTTCATAGGCTATTTTTTCCTTGAAGATTTCATCATTTAAGGATTTTATTTCCTTTTCTAATCTGTCCCTAGTTTCTTTTTTGATTTTCAAATCATTTTCGATTTCAAGGATAGATTTTTCTATTTGACCAAGGCTATCTTCCTTTTCCTCTAATTCCTTTGAATCTTTACTAAAATTAGTCTCAAGACTTGATAAGACATCAGCAATTCTCGCCCTATCTTTTTCGTCATAATCGAGTTTTTGCTCATTTAATTTTAGGCTTGAGTGAGCCTTTTCTATATTTTTCTCATAGGAAGAAAGGCTCGCCAAAAGATTTTCAAGCCTTTCCTTATCGAGGTCGTAGTCTTTTTTGAAGGGACTGAGCTTTTCTTTTATTTCTAAATTTTGACTTTCTAGAGTCTTTATATTTTCATCAATATCTCTAATTTGATTTTTTAGATTATCTCTCTTTTTAATTAGGTCATAGGACTTGTTTTTTAGATAAAAAAATGACTTTTTATTTATTTCTTCAGTCAAATCCCTGTGCTTTAGGTAATTTTCCTTGTAGGTCTTAAATAAATTGTAGTCTTTTTTCTTATATTCGAGTTCCTTCTCTATTATTTCAAGGTCATCATTAACAGACTCTAATTTTTTGCTAGCTTCATCACGCCTATACTTGTGCTTAGAAATACCAGAAGCTTCTTCAAATATAGCTCTCCTATCCTTAGGAGAAGACATAATTATCTCATCAATCCTGCCCTGGCCAATTATGGAATAGCCTTCCTTACCAACGCCGGTGTCAAAAAATAATTCCCTAATATCCTTAAGCCTGACTCTCTTGTCATTTATTTTATATTCATTTTCCCCAGACCTATAAATCCTACGAGTGATAGCGACCTTGTCATAAGGAATGTCGAGCTTCTTATTTTCATTAGAAAAATTAAGCTTAACTTCAGCTATATTCATGGAGCTTTTTGCCCCTGTAAAGATAACATCCTTCATATTAGCCCCACGAAGGCTTTTTACGGATTGTTCTCCCAAAACCCACCTTACGGCGTCAGAAATATTAGACTTACCTGACCCATTTGGACCAACAACTGCTGTTATCTGGCTATCAAATTTTATTGTTGTTTTTTCAGCAAAGGACTTAAAACCTTTAAGCTCTATACTTTCTAGTCTAATTTAAATCACCACCGTACTTTTTTTCTACATAGGATTTTGTAAATGCTTTTAAATCCAAATCAATTTTTTTAGATTCATTTTCCAAATAAAAATCAAGGTCATTTACAAAGGCCATTTTAATCTTGTATTTGTCGTAAAAATATTTCTTGTTAGATTTTTTATTACCTGCTATCAAAGAAATATCCTTAGCTTTTGCATGGATAAGGACATCTCCCCTTATATTTTCACTCTTAATAATTTCTTCAAGGTAGAGCCTATAAATATAAGCCTCCACAAGCTGCCTCATAGCGGCATGGAAAGGTCCTGCGACCACATCTCTTCCTTCATTAATGTTTTCTGTTGGCTGAAGACCAATCCTAATTACATTAATATCCTTATATTCAAATATCATTAGGATTTCCGCAGAAATTTCTACCGCCTCCTCAAGGCTTAGAGGCTGGTAGAGACCTGCTTGGTAGAGTTTTTCAAGCTTAGTATCCTTTATAACTAGGGTTGGGTAAATCCTAGCTATATCTGGTTTTATTCTCGCTGATTCAAGAGCAGTTGCAAGAATTTTTTCCCTATCATCTTTATATAAACCCGGCATAATTTGATGGCCCAGAGTAAAGCCATAATCTTTTATGAGTTTACTTGCCATTTTTGAATCAAGGGCAGAGTGGCCCCTCTCATTTGCGCAAAGGACTTCGTCGTCAAAGGACTGGATACCAAGTTCAATCGTGTCTACCTCATAGGCCTTTAAAGTATCTAGAATGGAATTATTTATATAATCAGGCCTGGTTGAGAGTCTGATTCTATCAATAATGCCCTTCTTTTTGTAGTCTCCTGCAATTTTCAAATAAGAAACCATAGTTTCATAGGGAAGGCCTGTAAAAGATCCGCCATAAAAAGCAATTTCTTTTCTACTTTCTTTATCTTTAAAATAAGACAAATAATCTTCTACCTGCTTTCTAATAGAGTCATCATCCGCCTTGTCTTTGTAATTTGTAATTTTTACCTGGTTACAAAAGGCACAATCATGTGGGCAACCCAAAAAGGGTATGAAAATAGGAATAATTTGTCTAGTCATTATCGATCAACTCGCAAGCGGCCTTAGCAGCCATCTGTTCTGCTGTTTTTTTATTTTTCCCACAACCTTGGGCTAGGGGTCTGTTTCCAAGCCTTACTTCCATGGTGAAAGTCTTATCGTGCTCTGGTCCTTCTTCCTTGATTAATTCATAAGAAAGATTCTTCTTGCTGTGGGTATTGTAATATTCCTGAAGCCTAGTTTTGTAATCTAAGAACATTGAATCATCGTTTATAATTTCTAAGACTTCTTCCCTATAATTATCCCTAAGAAATTGAAAAAGTCTCTCATATGAAGAATCCAAATATATTGCCGCACACATAGCCTCAAAAGTGTCTGCTTTTACATGTTTTTTAAGCTTGCCGCCTTGTTTTTTCTCTCCCATGCCAAATCTTAAATATTTTGTTAGGTCAAATTTTTCGCTGGCCTTGGCAAAAGAATCTGTACACACAATCCTAGACCTAGTCCTAGTTAGCCAACCTTCAGGTTTCTCCTTGTAAGATTTGAAAAGATATTCGCTTACAACCATATCAAGGACAGTATCCCCCAAAAATTCAAGTCTTTCGTTGGATTTAGTCTTTACTCTCGCTTCATTTGTGAAGGATGAATGAGTAAAGGCTACATCTATCAATGCCTTGTCATTGAAGCTGTAGCCTATACTTTTTTCAAATTCTTCGATTTTTTCTAGTCTATCTTTTGACAAAGACATTAGTTTTTACTTTCTATTAAACTTACTATATCTGAAAGAGTTTCGATTTCGTCGAGCTCCTCATCAGTAAATTCTATATCGAATTCTTCTTCAATAACCATGATAAAATCAACTAGGTCGATTGAATCGATATCCATATCGGAAATTTTGCCTTCAAAATCTAGGTCTGAAGTATCGATATCAAGATTTTCTTCTGCTAGTTTTACTAATTGTTCTCTAATCATTTAATTCTCCTTGTATTTTGTTTATAACATCCATATTTATATATTCAATGAGTCCTAAAATGGCATTTGAAATCGCTATATCGTTTGAATTGCCGTGGGCTTTATACACATAAGACTTTACCCCTAGTAGTGGGACACCACCAATATTTTGCGAGCTAAACTTGCCCATAGATTTTGATAAATCATCCTTGATAGCAAGGGCAGCAAGCTTATTCTTAAAGGACTTATAAAAAATATCCTTCATTTGGGATTTAAAGATTGAAATGACACCTTCAGCAGTTTTTATAGCAATATTTCCTGCAAAACCGTCTGCCACAATGACGTTAACCTTACCTGTAAAAAGGTCTCTGGCCTCTACATTGCCCACAAAATTGACTTTTGAATTAGTCAAAAGCTCATAGGCTTCCTTGGTAAGCTTATCTCCCTTGTGACTTTCTACCCCAACATTTAAGAGTCCAACCTTTGGGTTTTCAATATGGATAACATTTTCCAAAAATACCTTACCCATGATTGCAAATTCTTCAAGGTAGGCTGGCTTACAATCCATATTTGCTCCCGAATCCATTAACAAGGTTGGTTCTCCTATACTTGGAAGGGGTGCAGCGAGCGTTGGTCTATCTATGCCATCAATTCTTTTTGAAATAAAGATTCCTCCAGCCAAGATGCCTCCAGTAGATCCTGCCGATAAAAGTCCATCGTAGCCTTCTTCCTTTAGTTTATTATAGGCTAAAACCAGGGAAGCATCTTTCTTTCTCCTGATGGCTCTTACAGGGTCTTCATCATTTGAAATATATTCGTCAGTGTGGATTATTTCGTAATCTTTGATTTTCCCATCGATTAGCTTTTCTATTTCTTTTTCATTTCCAACAAATACAGGTATAAAATCTTTTTGTTTTAAGGCTAGGATTGCCCCATCAACAAGGACTTTACTTCCCTCATCTGCGCCAAATGTATCAATTAATATTTTCATAAAATTCCCCTTCTAATTTAATATATTATACTATAAGAAGTTAAATTTCCATAATCAAAACTACCAGCTTAGCTGGTAGTTTGTGCAGCGCCTATAAGGCGCGAATACCGGCACGCCCCTATTGGGGCTCCGAATATTCCATCACATGCACCACTATCCCAACTACTGCTGAAGCAGTTTTTTATTTGTTTTTATTTACTGACTCTCCCGTAAACGGGTCATGGTATTCTTTTATACTTATTTGGTCAGCATAATAATCTTCTTTTAATTGATTTTGTATATATTCTTTTATTTTCTTTTCATTTCTGCCTACAGTATCTACATAGTATCCTCTACACCAAAAATGTCTGTTTCCATATTTATATTTTAAGTTGGCATGTCTATCGAATATTATCAGCGAACTTTTTCCTTTTAAATATCCCATTATTTGTGATATTGAATATTTTGGTGGTATTTCTACCAACATATGGACATGATCTGGGCATAACTCTGCTTCTATTATGTTTACTCCTTTTCTTGAACATAATTCTCGAAGTATGCTTCCTATATCTTTCCTTAGTTGTCTATATATTACTTGTCTTCTATATTTTGGCGCAAAAACTATATGATATTTGCATCTCCAGCTTGTATGTGATAAAGTATTTTTATCCATGATTACCTCCTTGTTTAATTGTGCATGTGACTATCACAATTATACTTTAAGGAGGTTTTCTTGGTGCTTGAAGCTAAAGCTAAATCCCTCCACCTGCATAGCAGGTGGTTTTTTGTTTCGCTCTCTTTCGTTCGCTCAACTCACTAAAGTGGACAAAAAAAGAGTCTGTTGCTTGGCAACAAACTCCTTTAATAACTATTGTTCATCAATTACTGCTACGCCTTTGTATTCCCCACAGGATGGGCAAACTCTGTGTGGTAATTTCATTTCGTGGCAATTTGGACACTCAACATAGTTTGATCTGTTCAAAGTATAAGCTGAGGCTCTTCTTTTATTTTTTCTTGTTTTTGATGTTCTTCTTTTTGGTACTGCCATCTTTGACACCTCCTCTTATCAGTTTTAGCAATCTTTAATATTATATAAGCAATTTTCTTTATTGTCAAGCTTCTACGAGAGATTTTGTATCACGAGCGATCATTAATTCTTCGTTTGTAGCTATAACCATGATTTTAACCTTAGAATCATCAGTAGAAACTACATGGCAACCACCGCGTACATTGTTCTTTTCTGGGTCGATTTTGATTCCAAATTGTTCGAAACCTTCCATGATATCTTCTCTCATTGGAATAGAGTTTTCACCGATACCGCCTGTAAATACTATAGCATCGCATGAGCCAATTTCTGCCATGTATCCAGCAATATATCTCTTAACTCTTGTTACAAACATATCAAGGGCTGCTTGAGCTCTTTCGTTGCCTTCTTTTGCTGCACTTTCAAGGTCTCTAAAGTCGCTTGATACGCCAGAAACTCCTAGTACACCAGATTCTTTATTTAGAACATTTTCCATTTGATCTGGAGATAAGTTATCTTTTTTCATTATATAGGTTACAGCTGAAGGATCCATGTCACCAGATCTTGTACCCATTACAAGGCCTTCAAGTGGAGTAAGTCCCATTGATGTATCATAAGATTTACCATTTTTAACTGCACATATAGATGAACCGTTACCTAGGTGGGCAGAAATTATATTTAAATCTTTTACATCCTTGCCAAGGGCTTCTGCTGTTTTATTAGTAATAAAGTTGTGGCTTGTTCCGTGGAAGCCGTATTTTCTAATAGCGTCTTCTTCGTAGTATTTATAATCTATACCATATAGATAAGTTCTTTTTGGCATAGTTTGGTGGAAGGCTGTATCAAATACTGCTACGTTTTTAACATTTGGTAATAGTTTTTCGCACGCTTCTAGACCCATAAGGTTGGCTGGATTGTGTAGTGGAGCAAATTTTTGATATTCTACTATAGCTTCTCTTACTTCTTTGTCTATAAGAGCTGATTTTGTTATCTTTTCTCCACCGTGGACAACCCTATGTCCTACAGCATCAATTTCTTCAAGGCTTGCTATTACACCGTTGTCTTTGTCAACTAGGGCATCAAAAACATGTGAAACCGCTTCTGTATGGTCTTTCATATTTTCTTCTATTATATATTTATCATCACCCTTTTCTTGGATAAGTTTTGAGCCTTCAATGCCGATTCTTTCAACAAGACCCTTTACCATTACTTCTTCATTATCCATATCAAACAATTGATATTTAAGTGATGATGAACCACAGTTAATTACTAATACTTTCATTTTTCCTCCAATTTATTTTCTAAATTTCTATAATCATTATACCGTAAATGTTTTTTTGGCAATCTTAATAAATCTTCTTATAAAGGATTTTAAGCTCCTTTTTTTCATCTTCTTTATATTTTAAAATAGCCTGGCTAATTGAGCCTTGATATTTGGCTGTTATAGATAAAACTTTTGCATTTTTTTCTTCATTAAGCTCTATTTTTGAATCTCCTCTGTCTATTTTAAAGTCTGACTTGTGTTCAAATGCCTTTATTATCTTATTATCATTTAGATTAGTCTTTACATGCCCTTCTTCTATTAGGATGTTTAATAAGGATTCCGCCTCATACATGGCAATTTTTTTGTTATAAAGAGCCTGGCTGGTATCAAAATTTGTTTCATTTTCCTTGTAGATAAAGGTAATTGTAAGTCCAAAAAGTAAGAGAATTAGCAAAACATAGATACTTATAAAGGCCTTTTTCATAATTTTTTGTCTCCTACATAGATTGCCGTCTCAAAATTATACTTGTCATTTTTGCTAGATAATTCTATCTTTATTAATTTGCTAGCTTCATCATAATCAAGCTTAATCTCTCCACATTCACTTATTCTATTTGCCTTTCCATAGCTATCTTTTGCTACATCTGACCTATGGATATAAAGAAAACCGTTTTTAGAGTAAAAATAAAAACTCGTTTCTTTATTAAGATCATTATAAATATATCCAGTAAAATTTGAATCTCCATGATTTTCTTTTTTAATCTCATGGCTCATCCTTATAGTTGTATCTATGAAAGCCAAGCCTGTATAGGCTTCCTTGTATTCTTTTTCATCCGAATAAGACCTATTTAAAGTGTTAATATTAAGTGAAAACAAATTTGATAAAACAAGGACCAAAAAAGAAATTATAGCAAGGCTTATGATAAGTTCTATTAAGCTAAATCCCTTCTTCATTATAGGCCTCAATCAATTCAAAACTCATGTCTCCAAAACTCGCCCTAATCTTTTTATAAGTCTTATCAAGGCCTGTGTTTTTGTATTTTTCTATGCTTATATTTATATTTTTCCCATTTATTTCTTCTATATAATTACCAATTTTTTTATTCCTACTTGTTTCTATTGCCTCTTGCAAAACAAAAGAAGTATCAGCTGTATCTTTGGCTTTCCTTGAAAGGCCAAGATTTGTCCCTAGTGAAGGCAGTAAAAATAGGCCTATCATACTTAAAAGTAGGATAGCAAAAAGCACTTCTATTAAAGAAAAGGCCTTACTTGTTTTTTTCACTTAGGTAACCTCCTATAGGTTCGATGGTAAAATTCCATCTGATATTAGGATCTTTTCTAGAAACAAAATCTAAATTATATCCTTCCTTATTTTTTTTTGAGCTAACATAAGAATTTTGAGCAAAGGTGATCGTTTCTGTATTTAAGTGCTTTATGTATTTCAAATCTCTAGTTTTTTCCTTATAACCACTTAATATGTATCCAGAATCAGTAAATTTTATAAAGTTTATAGTCCCTGATGATAGTGATAAATCTCTCAAGTAAGAATAATCATCAACAAAGGTCTGTATTTCATTTTTTGCACCAATCTTATCAATTATCGAAAACTTTAAAGTTAAAACTCCAAAGCTAATACTAATTATTGTTAAAACCACAATTAATTCTATTAGAGTAAATCCACGTCTTTTCATAGGTAGTCCTTAAAAAATAAAACAAGTAAAAATCCGATTGAAATAGCTGGACAAAGAGCTATAGCCCCCTTCAAGGATCTCTGCCTGATGGCTTTTATAATCGCAAAGCCTGCTCCAACCCAAATTGAAAATAGGATAAAACATGGGATTAGTGAATTTTCTAAAAAACAAAATAAGCCCAAGTAAAAAAATAAATCCCCATCACCTAGTCCGCCCTTGGAAACCCATCTAATGAGCAAAAATCCTAGGCTGAAAATAATACTATAGGCTAAAAATTTTAGGTTAACAGATAAGAATATCAACCTATAAATGAAAGCCAAAATCAAAAGCACTTTTAGGTCCCTATCGTATATTTCCATGTATTTGTAATCTGTAAATGAAATTAAAAGACAAAGACTTAGGCCGAGTGCGATAAAAATCCCCTCAAAAAATCCATAATAAAAAAAGGCAAAAACAAAGCCGAGGCCTCCTAAAATTTCTAGTAAGACCTTGTCTATAGAAATTTTTTCCCCACAGCACCTAGTCCTTCCCCTTAATAAAATAAAGGAAAAAACTGGAAGTAAGTCTCTTTTTAAAATTCTTTTTCCGCAATAGTCGCAAAAAGAAGGCGGGGAAAGGATTGATATTCCTTCTTCTCGCCTATAAACCAAGGCTCCTATAAAAGATCCAATAGAAGCTCCTAGCATGAATATTAAGAAAATTATTATAATTATTTCTAATTTGATTTCCATTTGTACTATTTTGATTTAATAAGATTTTACTTATTTAAAACCTAATCAAAGGCCTCTTCATCTGGTGTTACTGTCAATTCTTTAGTTAAATGTTTATAGATGACATTATATGATGATTTATCAGTTGTCTTTAATTCTTTTGGAACATCAGGCCATTTTTCAACATAATCTATGTGACTTTTGCTACTTTTTGCAGTATTATCAGGCCAATTAAAATCCTCATCCTTTTCTAGAATCTTCATCCTAGCTGCAGACTTCAACATCTGAACATTTGCCTTATGGGCTGTAACTGCAGCATTTAATCTTGAAACATTATATTTTGGTATAGCAATAGCCGCCAAAATTCCTAAGATGGCTATTACAATTATTAATTCAATTAAGGTAAATCCTTGTCTTTTTTTCTTCATCTTTACACTCCACTTAATCCATTTATAGAATCGAACATCGGTATAGAAACAGAAAACACAACAAAAGCTACGAGTAGACCCATTATTATGATCAAAACTGGTTCAGCAAGGCTGGTTAGCCTTTTAATCTTAAATATGTATTCATTAGCAAAATATTCGTTGGCTTTTTTCATTGTGACATCAAGCTTTGAGGTCTCTTCCCCAATTTCAACCATAGAAATTAACAAAGGTGAGAAAACTCCCGCATTCTTAAAAGCCTCACTTAGGCTCACTCCCTTATTCACTTCATTTTTAATTCCAAGCAGACATTCCTTTACATAAGTATTTTTAAAGGAATCTGCCAGTATATCAAAGGAATAGATAGTTTCTATATCCCCTCTTTTTAGGATATAATAAATTGATGTCAATTGGTATTCGACTCTTAACCTATTGATTTCCCAAAATGGTCCCTTGGTAAAAATAAATTTATCAATCATTACCCTTCTTTTATAATTTGTCCTTAATAGTAAATAAACCAAGACAAATAAGGTAATAAAAAGGAAAATCACTAGGTGGTATTCAGCAAAAAAGTTCGATATGGCTAGCATTATCCTTGTAGGAAGGGGCAAGACCATGTCAGAACTTTTAAAAATTTCAATAAAACTTGGCATGACAAATTTAATGATTGCAATAATAACTAGGATACTTACAATGAGTACTAAGATTGGGTAGGTCATGGCTTGCTTAACTGTGGATTTATTTTTACTTTCTTCAAAAATAAAATCTGACAAATCCTTTAAAATTTTTCCCAAAGAACCTGTATTTATCCCAGTTCTAATAAAGGCAAGGACTAGGGGTGAAAAATAATCTTTTGCTTGATAAAAAGCCTCATAGGTCTCAAGTCCCCTATCAAGGCCATCTTTTATTAGCCTTACTGCTCTACCAACCCTCTTATCTGGTCTCTGCCTTAGGATAATATTTAAGCTATCATATAAACTTATGCCTGAATTTAAAAGCAAGGATAGCTCGCTTAGAAACAAGGACATAGTCCTAGAATCTATCTTCTTAGGTCCTATGTCCTTATTTAAAATACTTACTATCCTGTTAAGATTTTCCCTATTCAATTAAACATTCATTAATTCTTTGTTCTTTTTCTCAGCTAATTCTTCGATAGTTTTAATGAATTTATCGGTGATTTTTTGGATTTCATCTTCAAGTGTGTATCTATCGTCTTCTGTAACATCACCTGATTTTTCAGATTTTTTAACCTCATCCATAGAATCACGTCTTACATTTCTTACTACTATTTTTGCATCTTCTGCATAGGTGTTTACTTCTTTGGTGTATTCTTTTCTTCTTTCTTCTGTTAGGGCAGGGAAAGGAAGTCTTATGATTTCACCGTCGTTACCTGGAGTGATACCTATATTTGACTTAAGAATCGCTTTTTCAATTGGTCCAATATTATTTTTATCCCATGGCTTGATTACAAGTAGTCTTGCTTCTGGGATTGATATTGTAGCAGCTTGGTTGATTGGTGTTTCTGTTCCATAATAAGAGAAAGTTATACCATCAAGGATTGCTTCTGTTGCTCTGCCAGCCTTGATTGTAGATATTCTTCTTTCAAAAGAATCTACAGCTTTTTTCATTCCATCATTTGCGTCTTTTTTTATTTGTTCGTATAGCATTTTAAAAACTCTCCTTTACTCTTGTTCCAAGATTCTCATCTTCAAATACTCTTACCATATTTGCCGGATCATCAATTCCAAAAACAATTAATGGCATGTTGTTATCCATACAGAGTGAGGTTGCTGTTGTATCCATTATCTTTAATTCTCTTTGAAGGATTTCCTTATAGGTTAGCTTGTCAAATTTTTTGGCATCTGGGTAAACATTTGGGTCCTTATCATAGATACCATCTGTGCCGGTCTTGCCTAGCAAAATTACATCAGCACCAATTTCTAGAGCCCTAAGACTTGCTGTAGTATCAGTTGAAAAATATGGAAGACCTGTTCCTGCTGAAAATATGACAACTCTGCCCTTTTCAAGGTGCCTTACAGCCCTACGTCTAATATATGGCTCTGCAACTTCCTTCATAGAAATAGCTGTCATAAGCCTTGTATCAAGGCCGATTTCTTCAAGAGTGCCTTGGACTCTTAGACCATTCATAACTGTTCCTAGCATACCGATATTATCAGAGCTTGCCCTATCTATGGTAGTGCCTGACCTTCCTCTCCAGAAGTTTCCTCCACCAACAACTATGGCGACTTCAATCCCTTTTTCTGTAAGGATTTTGATATTTTCGCATATTTTACTAATCATCTCATCGTCAAATCCAAATCCAGTCTTACCGGAAAGGGCTTCGCCGCTTAGTTTTAATATAATTCTTTTTGTATCCTGCAAAATATTCCTCCTACTTATTATTAATTATAACCTATAAATGATAACATTTGCAAGTCTTTATATTTTTATCTTTTTTGAATCCAAAAAGTTAAAATGACCCATTCATCCAATTGCCTCTGAGGTAAATAATATGGGCAATAATGCTAATCATTACATTAGAAATAGACATAGCAAGCCAAATTCCTGTAGCGGCCAAGTCTGTAAAATATTTAAAGAAAAATAATAGAGGAATTCTTATTACCCAAAGCCTTAATACATCAATAAACATTGAGTATTTGGCATTGCCTGATCCTTGGAAAAGTCCCTGGTAGATGAAAAACATATTTAACATCACAAGGGTAATTAAGGTATAAGCCATATAGGTGTCAGCTTCCTTCATTAGAGTTGAATCAAGTGGTGCGTCTATGAAAAATCTTAGGATTTGGAACCTGTAGATATAACTAATTATAGCGATTATAATTGACATAATAACTACTATAATAGATGCTTTCTTGAAGGTTTCCTTGACTCTTTTTATATTGCCAGAGCCTATATTTTGGCCAATAATACTTGTAATTGCTGATCCTATCCCTCCTGGAGGAATATTTAGTAGGCCAGAAATCCTGTTAACCATACCATAGGCCGCAACTGTGTCTGTGCCGTAAGATTGGATAAAGGAGTTTAGGATAATAAAACCTGCAGCTGTTCCCATTTGTCCAATGACTGCTGGTGTAGCTATGGTATAGATTTTCTTAACAACTTGCTTTTCCCATTTGATATAAAACAGGGATTCATAATTTAATTTAATTAGGTCCTTGTTTGTCCTAAGGTGTATAAAACCAAATAGACACATCAAGGTCTGGGTCAAAACTGTTGCTATAGCTGCTCCCTTTACCCCAAGTCCTAGGCCTGTAAACCCAAAAATAGGGATAGTATCAAAGATAAAAAATGGATTTAAAACCATATTTAAAATTACACAAGTTGTGCTGATTATAGTTGGAATTGAGTTTTTTCCTTGGGCTTGAAAAATTGCCGCATAAATAAAATACAAAAATATAAAGGGGATCCCAAAATAAGAATATTTCAAATATTCCACAGAAAATATATGTAAATCTCCAGTCGCTCCCATCATGGTCACAATAGCTTCGGCTGTAAAATATCCCACAACCATAAAAATTAATGAAAAATAAAGTGAGATATTTATAATTGTGTCATTGTATTTTTGGGCAAGCTTTACATTATCCATGCCAATTAACTGGGAAATTAAGGAAATCGCCGCTATTGATAGGCCTATACCTATGGAATTAAACAAAAAAATAACAGGCCAAGTAAAGGAAGTTGCTGCAAACTCTGCAGTTCCTAGCTTACCAAGCCAGAAGGCATCAGCTAATGAATATAATTGCTGGATAAAGTTATTTAATATAATTGGAATGGAAATTACAGCTATTGCCCTGTAAATATTTCCATTTAAAATCAATTCTCTTCGGTCTTTTTTCATATCTGCTCCTTGCAAA
Organism: Anaerococcus murdochii; assembly: GCF_019957155.1. Taxonomy (NCBI): domain Bacteria; kingdom Bacillati; phylum Bacillota; class Tissierellia; order Tissierellales; family Peptoniphilaceae; genus Anaerococcus; species Anaerococcus murdochii. The sequence goes on from NZ_JAIPME010000002.1 coordinate 2,141,408, forward strand.
ATCTTATGAATATTCTACCATAGTTAGGATTAAAAATATAGATAGTTATGATTACTATTTTATTTTGCTCTCTATTTTTCTCAAAATAAAAACTAGCAAGTTTTTTAATATCTTGCTAGCTTATTTTTATTAAATTATTTTATAATTGTGCATTAATGGACCAGATCCTTTGCCTAAGTCTAAACCCGCTCTTAGAGCTCCTGTTAGGTAGTCTTTTGCCTTTTCTATTGCCTGGTCAATGTCATAACCCTTGGCAAGATTTGCTGCAATGGCACTAGAAAGAGTGCAACCTGTGCCGTGGGTGTTTGGATTGTCAATTCTTTCAGACCTAAACCACTTAAATTTGCCATCCTTGTATAAAAGGTCATTGGCATCGTTAACCCTATGCCCTCCCTTAAGGAGAACTGCGCAATCGTATTTTTTGCCAATCTTTTCTGCAGCCTTAATCATCTCATCCTCATTTGTAATTTCCATGCCCGCTAGGATTTCCCCTTCAGGAATATTTGGTGTAATCACATCTGCAAGAGGGATTAATCTGTTAATCAAACTATCCATAGCTTCTTCTTTTAAGAGTTTTGCCCCAGATGTGGCAACCATTACTGGGTCAAGGACAATATTTTTTGCCTGATATTTTTCAAGAGAAGCAGCTATTGCTTCTACGATTTCTGGCGAAGATACCATGCCGATTTTAATTGCATCTGGGTAAATATCATTAAAAACTGCATCCATTTGCTCTGTGATGAATTCTGGGCTTACATCAAGGATGCCAGTCACTCCTTGGGTATTTTGTGCAGTAAGAGCTGTGATAACACTCATAGCGTAAACCCCATTGACGGTCATAGTCTTAAGGTCAGCTTGGATGCCAGCGCCTCCTGATGAGTCAGAACCTGCAATTGTCAAACAAGTTTTCATACTTTTCTCCTTTTTAATTATAGATTTCTTTTACAAATTTGCTGTCTTTAAGCCTAGCTAAAATTACACAAGCAATGATTGTTCCACCTGCTGTTGATGCAAAAAATGGAAGGATATAGGTGTAAAAGGCAATATCTGCGGCAGATTTGCCCATAAGTAAGACTGCAACAGGATAGGCAGCAAGACCCCCTAAGATAGATGTGCCGAAGATTTCCCCACAGGCTGTCAAACTAAGGTTTTTGGTTTTTTTGTAGATTATACCACAAAGAAGGGCGCCAAACATTGAACCTGGAAATGCCATTAGGCTTCCAAGGCCTGCCATATTTCTAATTAATGAGGCCACAAAGGCTATCACTATTCCATAAAAAGGACCTAGAGTAACTGCTGCAAACATATTTACTATATGTTGGGCTGGTGCACACCTGGAAAAAAAGACAGGAAATGAAAATGTAGATCCTACTACTGCGAGCGCTACTAAAAAAGACGCTAGAACTAATTTCTTAAGTTTTGTATTATTCATAAATACTCCTTTAAAATATACTCACAGAAAAGCAAATAAAAAAAGCTAACCCCAAGGTTAGCAAAATTAAAAAAAGACTCCTTACGCCGGCATTATCCGTATCAAGTAAAGGGTCGAAGTCAAAACTTCCTCTCAGCTATAAGCTCCCCTGTTAAGTCTATTTTATGGTAAATAAAAGATAGTGTCAAATAATTATTAATTCGAAGAAAATTTAAGTCTTAAATTTATTAATAATTAGCCTTTCAGAACCTAAATCCGCCTGTTCCTTAAATTCAAATGCATTAATTCCTAATTATTACACACATTGCACACACGCAAAAAAAGAAGCACTGGATTCCAATGCTTCTTTTAGTATTTGGTGCGGGATAAAGGGACATTATCTTCTTTATATATAAGCATCTTTGCATAGTATAAAATAAGAGCAAACGAAAAGCAACAAAAAACATTAACCGTTGGTAACAGGTTGGTAACAATTTAAGAGAGGGGACAATTACCCCTCCTTTTTTCTTGCATTCTTATTTTCCTTTTTATATATCTCAATTAATTCTTGCAAATCTTCTTCATCTGCATAATGCCTCACAAAGGTTCTTGCAGTAGTTCGACACCTTAAATATTTTACTCTTTCAGGATTGTTTTTCTCCCATCTCTTGGTAGCTCGTCTTTGAGCTTCACTTGCTTTGCCCTCAGTCATATATCCTCCTTGACATTTTTTAAATTATAGATTATAATCAGATTATAGATATCCGCATTAGCGGAGGTGGCTCTACTTTTTAAAAGTTAAGAGCAAAAAATTTTATACCCGCATCAGCGGGGCAATTAAGCTCTCCTTGTGAGAGCTTTTTTAATATCAATAGTCTATATTTTGTAATACCTCTTTGATAAAATCATCTTTTAAATCATCGTCAATATCAGTTTTTGCCCCATCAGTATCTTCATCATAGATGCCCCACTCTTCTAAAGTCTCTCTCCAATAACTAGCCTTTAAAGGGATGATATAAACTACTTTTTCTTCGTCTGCTGCGGAAGATTGCTCAGACCTTATGCCTATATACCCATCATCATATATAGCTACCTCTAGATCACTAACCCCTATGGTTTCATAAATTTCGTTCCAGCTCTCTTTGCTTACTAAATTAAAAGCCTTTTCTATATCTTCATAATTTCTCATCAGAATCTCCTTATAGTTCTTCTATAGCCCCATAAATCATAGTTTTAAAACTTCTCACCCTACTAGTTTCTTTACCATCAACAACAATCTCATCTTTTATCAAATCTATATAGCATCCATAAGCCATATTTTTTATTCTATTAGCTTCAGAATTTGAGATGCTTTCGCCATTTATAGAAGCACTTGAGATGTTTCCTGAATTGTAATAGCTAATTTTCATCTTCAACAAATCTTTGTAACAATTTCTTAAATAAAGTCTATCTCTGCCATACTTAGACCACCTGCTAGCCCCCATGGCTAGCAAGATTTCTAATTTCTTATCAGTCATCATCTCATACTCCTTAATTTTTATTTCTATATAAAATCTTTTATATTAATTAAATATTTAGCATTAGTTCTATAACCAGTCTTCACATCACGTCTACCTGTAAACCAATCATAAGGCTTACCATCTTCATCATATCTAACCTCATAAAGTCTCTCGATTTTTATGATTTCAGTCTTAAGATTGTCTTCATCAATCTCTGTAACCATCTTGCTCCAAGGCTCTCCTTTTTCTAACCAAATTTTTTCTATTGCATCTTGAGTAGGAATGATGCTAATCTCTCTAGTTGGATTTCCTTTCTCTGTCATAGGATCTTCAGCTAACCACTTTAAACCCTCAATAAATTCTTCTTCTGTAATTCCTCCGTATAATTGCCACTCTTTAAAAACTCTACTTTGACCACTTTTTACAAGTTCGATTTTCTTTTCTAATCTCCATTGATTGTTTACGTTGATTGTTGTCATGATTTTGATCTCCTTGTTTTTAATTTCTTATCTTAAGTATATTATACTACTAGTAGTATATAAATGTCAAGTGTTATTTTGAATTTCTTTTAAAATTAACTTCTTTATAAAGTTCTCCATTTTTATATATTCTATACGCTATATTTTCTTTTCTTAAGTTTACCATTTTTTCGACTTTTATATTTTTTTCCCTCTTCACTCCTTTAATAGCTAATTTTTTTGCTATAAATATATGGTTGCTATTATGTCCGTATTTGTAATCAAGCCTTAACATTTTCTTTTCTTTTATCTCTTCAAATTTTTCTTCACTAAAGAAAATGTTTTTTCTATACTTACACATTAATATAAAAGTATGTATTGTTGCAGATTCTTCATCTTCAAAATCAAATAATCCACTATCTTTAAGACGTCCCCATTGAATTAAGACTGTAGATGAATCATAGTTGAAGTCAACTTTTTCTAATTTTACGCCAAATCCAAATCTTTCACCTTCGTCATTTAATAAAACATACATTCTATCATAATCAGAACTTTTTATATTCTGTTCGTTTAAATAGTAACCTTCATTAATTTTCTCTGCTAAGAATAAAGATATAGCTTTTTGAAATTCTCTTTTTGAAATAAACTCATTTGCTTTTAATTGTTCGAATACATTTGTCATATTAATCTCCTTGTTTTTTTATTTTTTGTATCTCTTATCTTAATATAAGTATACTACTAGTAGTATATAACGTCAAATGTTTTATTAAATTATTTTTGAAATATAGCCAGCTACATCGCTGTCCCATTCATCGCTATTTACATTTTCTCTATAAAAGTAAATCTCATCAACGTATCCATTTAAGAATTCTTCATAATCGCCATCAATACTCCAACCGTCTAGATCACTAAAGTTAGTGAATATTAGTTCTTCTTTACTTTCTGCTGTATCTTCTATTTCAATTGTATCTGCTAGTCTGTAATCTTCGAAATCGTCTGCTTTTCTGTAAACTTGGTATTTTGTCATTTTTTAATCTCCTTTAAATTTAACTTGTTTTGTTATTATTAATATACTACAAGTAGTATATATTTACAAGTTTTTTTGCATAAACCCAACATACATAAAAAAATCAATAAATATAAAAAGACAAACATTGAAAATTCAACAAAGCTTCATATTTTACGTTTTAAGCCCCTCAAATTATCAAGGCATATAAATACCCTCTGAAAAGATTAACTAAAGACCTACATATACAAGAATTTAAAAAAAACACAAAAAAAGACTCCCAATCGGGAGCCTCTTTTCTAGAAATTTGCTTTCTATTTAATAAAACAATATTTCAATCCGCGTCCTTTTTATACAAGTAGACGACTTGTTATCTTTATACTAGCACACATTTAAAAAGCTGTCAAATAAAAAAGCACCCAAGATATAAAAATCTTAAAAGCGCTTTTTCCTCAACATCACACTCACACCCAAATCTATAAAGATTAGATAGAATATGGTTGCCCTTGGTAGACAATGTCACACCAACTTCCCAGAGGGACTTTTCCGCCTTTCCGACTAGTCTTATATACTATACCCCTTTAGTCCAAAATATTCTCACAGATTAAACTAAAAAACCCCGTAGTCCAATATTCCCTAAAATTTTGCACTAAAAAAGACCCGCCCCAGTACAGGCGGGTTTTAGTGTAAAATTTCGGAATCCCTCGATTCTCATATATTTTTGTACTGTAGCCAATCGGCATAAACTTTTTTTACTTACTTCTTTTTCTTAGCCTCGTGGACTCTTCTATGGACTGCATCGTCTATATACTCATCAAAATTTTCCTCTGATCCAAGATACTCTTTTAAAAGCTCCTTGCTTTTAGCATCCAAATCTTTCTTGATTTTCTCCTTGGCATCCTTCAAGACTTTTTCCTTTGCTTTTTCGTCAAATTCTAAAGTCTCCGACTCCTTAAGAGGCTCAACCATAGTTTGATTAAGGCTAGCAACTATGGTCTCCGCCAAATCAAGCACTTGGTCATAGACATACTTCTTAGTTTGATTTTCTTCCTTTTCTACTTTAGCCCTAGTCAACTTTATCTGCTCTCTTACAAAGCTTAAAACCGCTATCATGCAAGCAATCCCAATTAAAATCATAAAACTATCTTTCATCTTTAAATCCTTTCTACTTAACCCTAATCTTCTGTCCCTTATATATCAGGTTAGGATTTTTAATTTGCGGATTAAGCTTAATCACACTATCAAGGCTAACTCCATGAGCCTTAGCTATACCGCCTAGACTATCCCCAGCCTTAACAACATAATAAACAGGCTTACTTTTTAGTTGACGGTTAACCTCATCTTGGACATCCCTATAAGAGTACCCTGCCCTTTGGAGTCTCGCCTGCCTATCAGCACCAACACCCCACTTACCAGCAATAACTTCTTGTGCAATCTGGTTTATAGTCTTTTTAGGTTTATCCTCAACAGCACCGACCCACCTAAAAAAGCGAACAGGCACTTTTGAACTATCAAGGTAGTACCAATAGCCCTCCGACTCGTTGTTTGTGGTCACAGTGCCATTGCCATAATTACAGTGGATAATCTCCCCCTTGCGGGTAAATAGTCCAGTATGACCATAAGCACCGCCAGAACCACCTTCACGTCCTTTTACAAAAATATCTCCCCTTCGTACTTCACTATAAGGGATTTCCTTGAGATATTTCCCTTGGCGTGCAAGTCTGAATAAATCTTCAGTCGACCCGTTATACATAGACTCAGGCAAAAATCCACCGAACTTACCACACTTAAAAGCAAAGCTAGAGCAATCCTCGGTATCAGAGTAATAGGACGCTTCTTTACCAATCCTACCACCACCCATCACATACCTTGGTTTATGCCACCTAGATTTTGCATAGTCCATCATCTTATCTATACTTCCCATATATACCTCCTTGTGCATATACTTGTGCAAATCAAACACTTGTAATTTCAACATTTACAACAGGCCTTGTGACTATCCTTGTGAAGATAGTACAAAACCTTGTGCATATAAAAAGGGACTAATCCTAGCCCCTCTTAATCTTTAATATTTCTTGCTTCACTTCCTCAAGCATAGCCTTAGTTGCAAGCTCCTTAGTAGTATCTTGTACTATATCAAGCCTACCGATAATATCTTGCACTCCATCCTTAAGCTCTCCGAAGTTTTCTTCCGCACAATTATTGTGCTTATCCAGCAAAGTATCGCTATATTTCAACGCTTCTGTAAACTTGATAATCGCTTCGTTGGTCTGACTGTGGAGGTCTATAAGGCTTTTTGTCTGCTCCCTTTGAGCCTCCCTGTCATCCTTCCTCTCCTGCCTTTCAATCTCTTTTTCAGCCTGAAAGTTTTCCCTATCAAGTTTTTTCTGTTCCTCGTACTGCTTTAATGCTGACTTGCCAAAAGTAAGTATCAAGATAAGTACCACCACCGATACAGCAATGGCCACCCCTTGGTCAGCAACTAACCCTATAATCTTTTCATCAATACTCACAATTTAATCACTCCTAACTAAAAATAAAGAAAAGGGAGCCACAAAAGCCCCCTCAACTTATATCTCAAGCCTATCCCACAGTCCTTAAAGACTTTCAGGAATCATCGCTCTTAGCTCTTCTTTTTCGTACTCCTCCAACTTTGGATAAGTAGCAAGGATCTCTTCCCTAGTAGCAACTTCTGCTTCCATCCTAGCTAGGATTGCCCTATAAAAGATTCCCTTTTTCCAAGATTTCATCTTCTTCATTCTTATTCACCCCCTCCCATCATTTCACTCAACGCAACTTCCAAATTAGTAAGCCTTTCGGGAATATCATCTTTTTCAATTTCGCTGCTTGTCTTATCTACCTGACCCTTAAGGTCATCCATCTCTTTTTTAAGGGCTTCATACTTCTTGGTATCAGTAACTTCTTTACCATAAAACTTAGTCTTAAAGTCTTCTATATCCTTTAGATCCACAGGATTATAAATCTTAACACCCATTACTCAATACCTCCCTTTATACCTCTTAGAACAGAGGAAACATCCGCAGGGCCATTTTCTATAATCACCCTAACCCCCAAAGCCCACTTGCCAGCGGTTTTTGTAGCATTTGTGAAAGAAAAGGCTCTTGCAATTTTAGACATATTAGTTATATCCTCCCAAGTAGGCTTAGCATCTAAATAGTTATTACAAGCCAAAACTTGGAAAGTCTTAGCATCTATAAAGTCCCCATGAGGCACTGCCACAATCTTCTTAGGCTGGGTATCATACTCGGCAAGCTTAAACTCGACATCAAGACCTCCAGAAATCCTCTCAAAAGTGAATTTTCTTATAGCCTTCTTATCAACATTTTCATCATCCCAAGCTAAAAGTTTTAACTCATGCTTACCATAAGTAAGACTTATAAAGGTATCGTGGTTAATCTTATAGGAGTATTCTTTCCCATCTTCCGCACCTTCTTGACTCATTACTTCCTTACCATCAAGAAGTAGACTAAAGTAAATCTTATCCTTTTCTACATCCGACACAGAAAACTTTATAGTCACAGGATTTTTAACCTTACCCAAATCAGAATCAACTCCAGATATAATTGGCGGAGTGTTGACCTTGGTAAAAGAATACCTTCTATAAGCAACCCCACCCTTACCATCATCAGCCTTTATGGTAATTGTATAAGTCTTTCCAATCTCTAATTCCCTAACCTTAGCCTCATCGAGGGTAAAGCGTAGGTCTTTTCCTTGGGCATCAGATATAGATGCCATCTCCTTATCATCAAGGCTAATCCTCACACTTACAGGGTCAGAATCCTTATCATCCACCCTATAAGATACAGTAAAGCCAGTAGACTTAGACCCTAAATCAGAATCAGACCCAGAAATCTTTGGAGCTGTATTAGCCTTTGAGAAATAATAAGTCCTAGATGGAGCTTCCGCCCCCTTAGAGTCTCTTGCCCTAATCTCAATCTTATGGTCACCTAGGCTAAAATCATCAAGGCTTACAAGATACTTTTGATTAACCCCTAGAGGGACACTCTTCCCCTCAACCTTTACTACATCATCAACTAAGATATCAACACTAACTACATCTCCGTCAGAATCTGACACTACATAATCAATGGTAAAATCAGAATCCTTAGACCCCAAATCAAGGTCTGAACCTGAAATTGCAGGATTAGAATTTAACTCCTTGTCATAGACATACCAATATCCGTCCTTTTGGCCGTTTTGAGGGTATGCTCCAACCCCTCCACTAACAACCCCAATATAACTTCCACGCTTAGGTGTTTTTGTATCTACAACCGACTTAACAGGCCTACCCTTATCAACATATCCATATTTTGACCATAAGTAACTAGAAGGTTCTTTACTGAGTCGTGTAAATTCATAAACATTATCTTCAACATAATCCCAATATCGAGTATTATCAGCTTTCGTAAAGAAAGTATTTCGTTCATTGGGACTTTTTATGGCATAAATCTTATCTCCAACTTTTATTTCATGTAAATATTTTAAATCATATTGACTTAAAATAAACTTTCCCGTTTTTTTATTAATATCAATTGCAGTTAGATATCGGTCTCCCTCGGGCTCAACTGTAATATCATAATAATCATTTGTATTAAGAGGCCCATATTCTATCTTATAAGTATAATCATATGCAATATTATATTTTTTCCATTGGTGTAAACTTGCCATTATGACCACACCTCCCCTTTAGACTTATCATAATATCCCTTATTAATTTTAATCCCTTCAAGGTTATCAAAGGTAGCAGCAAAGGCATTAGCAACCATGCCATTAAGTGTAGTCATCTCTAAACCGTCAGTCTTAAGGGCTAACTGTAAGAGTGTAGTATCAATGTTTTTCCTCCACTCATAAAGGATGGCAATTCCAACATCAAGATTGCCCAAATTCATCTCAGATAGGTCTGTCCCCTCCTCGATTACTTCCCCTTCATAAAATTTAAGATTAACAATATCCTTGCCAGTCTTAGGGTCAACCCCGACCTTATCCAAAACAAAAGTCCAAGGCATCTCCACAATCCTATCCTGAAACTTGGTAGGCTCATAATCCGTAAACTTCTTATAATTCTTTAACTTATCCTCTAAATTAAAATAAGGATTTTCTGATATCATTATCTAATCACCTCATTTTCTACACGAATCTCAACCACCGCCAAAAACTTATAGTGGCTATCCTTCACAATCTCCATATCCTGAACTTGAACCAAATCCCCGTCCACATCATAGATTTCAATTTTTTCTATTTTTCCATTAACCCCAGAAAGGGCAATAAAAACCTTAATAACGTTGGAATTTAAGGTAATCTTATTGATAACCCCCTCCAAATCCTTACCATCAACATAAAGCAAAGCCTTATCAATCGACTCTTTAATCCTCAAAGCCTGCTTATTAAGCTGTTCTTGTGGTATCATACATCCTCCTATCTCTTACCAGCCTGGCCTTCACCAGCCTGCCTGTACCTTGTAGCCTTAACCTGTCCACCATCACCAAGACTAACTCTTTCCACCATCTTAAGTCCCCTATGCTGATAATCATAAACTTGGCCAGTCTTATATAGATTACTACCAGTCATGTAAAAGGGATTAAGGTAGGTCTTGGTGGACTCCTTAAATACTAATTTATCCACTAACATTAGATTTAAAATGAAATCAAGGTGTGCTGGTATTATTTCATTAATCGCTTTTACTAATTTATCAAAATTAGGCTTTTCTTTAATCTTTTTTAGGTCAAGATTAAAAGAATATTCTTCATAGTCGGGATAAAATTCCCCCTCGACCCCAAAACTTTGGCATAGATCAAGGAGGGCCTTTTCAGTAGTAACACGACTAGCCCCGATTTTAGCAAGGATAGCACTAATCCTATCATCTATAGACCCAACCCCCTCAAGACCATAATCCTTCTCAAAGCGGGCCAGATAATCAAGGACACCGTCCTCACCCTTTAAAAGGCTAGCAATAAGACCGTAGCCAAAGCCCTTAAGCCTCTTATCTATCCTTTCAAATTCCTTATCCTCGGCAAAAAAAGTATCGTCAAGGTCTGGGATTTTGCCTACAAAGCTTGGCAGCCTTTTCTTAAAGCGGTCACCTCTCATGATAAGGTCACCTCGCCAACCTCAAAGACTTCCTCATCTTTTAGGCTCACAGAGTCAGTCGCCCCGCCTATGGTAAGTTCGCCTATATCCATAACCCCAGCAATGGAGTAACAAATATCAATCACCTTGGCCACAGTCAAGCGGTTTTTCTTATAGGACACCTCGCTATCGATGTAGGCTTGCAGGTCTTCTTTTAATTCACTTGCTATCATATCCTTAGACTTGCCAGTCCCCATTTCTAGGTCAACCTTGCCCTTAATATCAATCTTTTTAGCCTTGGCGGTCTCAACAGTTAGATATGCCCCTATAGGAGCAAGTCCCTCTCCGTCTCTTTCTCCGCCGTGATCTATATGGTAGGCAACCTTCTTAATCAAATCTTCCTTGGCGGGCTTTTGATTGCTATCAAGGATTGAAATCTTAACAGTTCCAGGTCCTTTCCATAATGGAAATACCTTAACACGACCAACCCCATCAACCTCTCTAGCCCAGTGCATATAGTGGTAAATATTTCCACTTGTTCCAGGGTAACGCATCTTAAGGAGAGTTCTCTCTCTCAAAGACTCATCATCCTCAACTTCTGCACCGCCTGTGATAGGCTCGATGTTTTCAACACTTTCTAGACCTGCAAGTTGACTAAAACTAGTCACTTCAAAAGCCCTTGCATTAGCCTCAAGGCCTTCACCGTCCGAAGCAACTTCCACATCGACCTTGCCATCTTGGCCTATATAGGCAGGCACTCTTGTATAAAAAGCCTTATCCCCAGCATAGACCCTAAAACCAGCAGGGATAAAAGTATTAGGCTTACCCTTAAAGGTTACGACACCAGTCGCCTTGGTCTTAGTCCTTCTAAATACCCCGACCTCCTTAGCCTTGGCATCAAGAAAATCACCCGTCGCAGTTTCAGCAAAGTGCATATCAATTAGCCAATCGACATAGTCGTAATACTTAGCTATTTCCTTTGCCACAGCCTGTATATTATCCGCAGCAAAAGAACCCTCAATCTTATTAGGAGGGTTCTTCAAATCTTCTTTCATCCTGTCGGAAATCTCCATCCAGGATAAGCTTTTTAATCTTACTCTATCTGTACCTTGCAAGACACCCTCACAATCTCATCATTAAAGACGGTAGTATAGTAAACATCCACATTTAACCCACTCTTATGGGCCTTAATATCAATCTTATTAATCGACACCATAAAGGGATGGACCATAACCGCCTCAGTGATATATCTCTTAATTTCAGCCTCCTTAAACTTCGATGAAATCACCTCACCGATCAGGCTGTAAATTTCAGTTCCAAATTTATCAGTATAGGCACTATGCTTAAAACGGTTTGAAATCATGGCCTTATATATCCAGATTTTCATAGCCTCGTTGCCATAAACATAAAAGTGCCTACCGTTCTTGGTCTTTAAAGTATTATTCTCAAAATCATAAGCATACTCACAAAAACCTTCCTGCTCTAAAACTTCAACGTCCGCCCCTACCTCATCAAGGTAGGTCATAGACTTTGGTAAAATTGCCATATCCTACCCCCTGTGTGTAGGCGGGTATTTTTCAGTTTCCTCGCCTATTTTTATTAATCTTCCATGGACTATAAAGGAGTCACCCCTATCGGTCACATCGATTAAATCGCCAACTAGAAATCTTCTTTCGTAGCAGTCAGGCTCCATCTCCAAGTCTCCTATATCCACAAAGGCCTTGCCCTTATTTACAGCAAAACTTTGAGGGTTTGGGTCTTGAGTCTCAACCTTAATCTCTTCAAATTGCTTTATCCTATCGACCGCAGGGAGGTAGATTACAAAGTTTTCAGATGAGTATTCAACCCCATTAATGGTAAAGGCAAAGGGCTTAAGCTTGGTTACAATCCCAATCTCCGAAGCGTCCTTCCTTCCCTTAAGGTCTTTAACATCTCTAACCAGTTTTTCCACTACTTTCCCCCTTTTTGTCCATCTCAAGCTCACTAGTAAGTTTCAAATCCACAATATGGACCGCATCGTCTAGCCTATGAGAGTCAGCCTCGATGTAAAATTTACCAGATATGATCGAGGACTTAAGCTCAATCGACTTGCCAGCGACCATATCCCAGTCGCCTATGCAAGTTACATCAATTTCAGTCTTAGCCCCCTTCATAAGGCCAGCAACTCCGCTAGAGTCGCCCTTCAAAATCTTCTGGATTTTACCGAACCTTTCCTGACTCTCAGAGTCCTTACCAGCTTCCTTTTTCTCGTCTTTTTTCTTATCTTCTATGGCCTTAACCTCGTTTACAAGCTCGTCAAGGCTTTCTTTATAAGACACATCTAAAAGTTTGCCGACCACAGGCTCGTCAAGTTCTTCAAGAATTACAGGATGTTCTTCTCCCGCCTCAAAGACATTTATAACCCCGTCGATATCGACCAGTTTATATTGTTTGCCAGTCTTCTCACTATCCTTGGTATAAGCAGCCATTATAGCATCATAGGCGGTAAGACCTCTTAGGTTATAGGAGTACTTGCCAGTCTTAGCCAAATCACCAGGGGTAAGACCCAGGTCAGTAATTATAGCCCTAGCCACTTCGTCCGCCGACTTATCGGTAAAGACTTGGTCCTTAGGTTCGTTTTTATTAAGGTATATTGCCCTATCATAACAAGTTATATCAAGGCCTACGCTATTATCTTTTGTAGCCTTAGACCAGGTAACCCCCTCAAAAAACTTGATAGGCTTACCCTCCTTGATTTCATAAAAGACCGCCGTATCACCTAAATTTAGGTTATAAGCCTTAAAATTCTTATCGACATCAGCCCTTAAGGCCTTAAAAGAAAGAGTCCTTGTCGACTCCTTTATAGACCCCGACAGGTTCACACCTCCTACAACCTCAGAAATATCAGTCTTAAGTCCGTCAGGGCTTGAAATAATAGCCTTAATCTCTATCATTTTGCCCCCTCTGGGAACTTAAGCTTAGTCCCTATTTGTAATTTTCTTGGATCAGTAACGCCATTAAGCTTAGCAATCTCTCTCCACCTAGACCCATCGCCCAGCTTCTTATCCGCCAAGTCCCAAAGGGTATCACCCTTCTTGACCAGGTAGGATGTCACTTGCTTAGATGGTTTTTCCCTAGGCCTATCCTTAAGGACACCCTTCTTGCTAGGCTTCTTGGACCTCTCAACGTTTAGATAAGAATATTCCTTTAGGGCAAGGGTAAAGGCCACATCGCCCGACCCGTCCCCGTCTTCTTTCCCATAGTCAAAAGACTCAATCGCCATAGCAAGGTTTATATCAGTATCCATAATAGCAACCCTTATAGGTTTCCCAGAAAGTCGCCATTTGTTAATCATCTCTATACATACATTAGGTTCAGGAAAAGTCTGACTAAAAAGAAAAGGATAAGGCTTAGATGGAAAAAATGATGAAATTGTCATTGTCCTTAGCTTCTTTTTTCCTATAGCCAAAACCTCTCCCATATTGATCGTATCAAATGAATAAGTATTATGAGGGCTTGATATGTTATGGTCTTGCAAAGGCCAAGGTAATTCCAAGACCTCCGACCTATTCTCAAAAGACAAGACTAATTGTTGCATTGTCATACCACAACCCCCAATCTCTTAAGTTCGTTAGAAATCACACGTCCAACCTCACCATTAGTCATATTTGCCCCGTTGACATTTATGACAATTTGTCCAGGGTTAGATGGTTGAGGTGCAGGACTTACCGACCTAGCCTCTTTTTCAATCGCCTTCCTAGTCGCCCCAGCAGGGTATATCTTAGTCCCCATAGGTAGCTTCATCATCTCTTGGCCTTGCTCATTAATCTGAGTTAGACCCCCAGGGAAGTAAGAAGTACCAGTAGCGTTTTTCTTTTTACCGCCAAAAATACCGCCAATAGCTCCTTTTATAGCTCCGCCTAAACCACCTAAGGCACTAGCAATCTTGCTTGGTATAGAAAAGAAAGCATCCACAGCAGTATCTATAGCCCCCTTGATAGTATCAAAAGCGGCTTTAGCTATATTAACAGCGTCCCCAATAAGTTGGAAAGCTTCTTTTACCCAGCCTCCAACCATTTCCGCAAGTTCGCTAAACTTAGGCACTACTGTATCAGTTATAAAGCTTGCCACACTTGTAAAGGCAGGTAGGACTATGTTAGTTATAAAACTAGATAAAACTTCCCAAACAGGATTAAGTGCCACGATCACATCAGCCAAGACCCCAAAAGCCCCAGCGACTAGGTCAATAACGCCTCCTAGTAAGTCAAAGCTTTCACCCATGCCACCGTCAAAAAGCCCGCTAAAAGCCTCGACCACAGGTGCAAAAGCCTCTTTCAAGGCATCAAAGGCAGATGCAAGCTTTTCTTTGATTGGCCCAAAGGCTTCGCCAAGCTTATCTTTAATCCTTCCAAAACCTTCCTTGGCCATCTTAAAGCCTCCAGTTACAAAGGTCTTAACACTATCCCCGACCTTTTGAAAAGTCGGTATTAGTCCATTTAAAACCTTATTAACCTTAAGCAAGGCAGGAGTCATAGCCACAAAGATACCGCCTTCATCGCCCTCACTACCGCCTAGAAGACCCGCTCCTAGTTTAGATAAGGCAGAGCCAAAGTTCATTTTGGCAGCATCCCAAGTCTTATTCATCTCAGATGCCGAATTACCAGCCGCCATTGTAGCAGCCTTAAAGGCATCTTGAGATGATATTTGTCCCTTGGAAATCATATCCCTAGCGGTGTTTTGGTCTACACCCTTCATCTCTGCAATTTTCTCAAGCATAGGAAGACCCCTATCCGATAATTGCATAAGTTCGTCACCTTGGAGCCTACCAGTAGTCTGGATTTTATTCATGATGGCCCCGATGGAGTTGAAGTCAGACCCAGTAGCAGCCGAAATATTGGCCACGCCCTTAAGATATCCGCCCAGGTCTTTCTCCTTAACACCCGCAGCGATTGCAGATGAGGCAGTCGACATAGCGTCGCCAAAACCATAAGCCGTACCAGTAACAGCATTCATAGCAGACTTTGAAATATTTTTTATAGCAGCGTCATCAAACTTCCTAGACCCGTCAGCGTTGGTTTGTCCTCTTAGCCTAGCCTTAGCAGCTTGGATATTTTCAAGTCTTGTCATACCAGCCCCAATAGTAGACCCAGCAAGGCTAGTAACAGCCCCTAGTCCCCTAGTAATGGCCCCAGTAATAAGGTTACCACCGATTATGGACTTCATGATGGATGGACTTTCGCCACCTCCACCACCTCCACCTTTACCAAAGGCCTTAAAAGGATTGAGCTTAGAAAAGAGACCACCAATCTTGGAAAATCCCGCCTTAAGACCACCAAACATCTTAGAAAAACCACCCTTAAAAGCAGTCTTGATAGGATTTTCCATACCTATATCAATCTTATGCTTCCTGCCTGTAAGATTTCTTAAGGCCTTTTCCATATCCTTGGCCTCTTTTTTAGCTCGCTTGAAAGTTGAGTAGTCAAGCTTAAAGTTTCTAAAAGATGATTTCATCTCACTAGCCTTGGATTTTATAGAACTCATATTAGACTTGATTTTATCCATAGCCCCCATTTTGGCAGTTATGGTGATATCGTATGGTCTATTTAAACCGTTTAGGGTAGATTGTAGGCTTTTAATCCTATTATTAACATTAGCAACTCCAGTATCTTTAATATCTACACTATATTTTCTTGAAAAGGCCGACTTTAAAGCCGACCCCATCTTACTAGCATTACCCCTAATTGCATCCATAGCAGAGGCCATAGCAGAGGTAGATGCTTCAATCTTTTTTGCCTTAGCCGAATAATCATCGACCAGGGTAACTTTTTCTATAATTGCCATTTCTTGGCCTCTCTTTCTCTTTCAGCTAGCATAGTTGCCGTAGCAAGTGCTATCTCAAAAGAATCTAGGCTAAAGATATAATCAAAAGTATGCCCCTTCTCCAGCATATAAGCCATAAGGGACAACTCAGGATCTCCAGCCTCTATTAGTTTTTTGCTTTTTCAACCACCTTAAGGGCTTCCTTATCAAAGCCCGCCTTTTCAACCAAGGTAGTAGCTATGCTTGTAATTTCACCCACCATAAAGATTTTTGATACTAAATCCACAGAATTTTTCACCCCATAGGCTTCTAGTAGTTCGCTATCCTTAAGGTTAGGCTCCAAGCAGCAAGTTTGGATTAAATACTTGTTACTCTCATGGCCCGATTGTTTTCTATTCTTGCCATAGGCCTCCGAATCCTCATAATCAATCATATTAGGAACTCTAAATAAAAAAGTGCCAGTTTCAGGCACCTCAATTTCAATTTGTTTATCTTTTTTATCCTCGATTAATTGTTTTTTCTTGATTAAATCTTTAGCACTAATTGCCATATATCCTCCTAGTAAATACCCTCAGCTACTTCGGCATCGCTTGGTGTAAAGCCAAATTCAAAGGTCTTTTCCACCACCTCAGCCTTATCAAAGTTAGTCAAAGGCAAGTTATTAATCCAGCAGTTACCGATGTTAATTCTTTCTACTTGGCCGCCAACAGCGTCTGGATCGTCAAGACAAACCGAAGATAAAAATCTTGGGTCATGGCCCGCCTTAAGGGCTGCAAGATACTTAGCAACACCCCTAGTGTAAACATGTTTAACTACAAATTGTCCGCTTCCAGCCATACCAGTAATCTTTGAATCAACATCAGTCCCGATTTGTACATCGCCCCTTTGAAGCTCGATATTAGCTTCAAAAGAAACAACCTCAAAGATAGCTTCCCCGTCTATATGCAAGGTTCCCCAAGCCCCCGCAATTCTTCTAAAACCTCTATTTTCAGTCATTTAATCACTCCTTATTCATTAAAAAAGTTGATATATAAGTCTTCCATGGCGTCGATTAAGGAAACATATCCCTCTAAAAATACTTTAGACCCAGTATTAAATTCTTTAATTTGCTGGGTAGTCATGCTTTCAGTATCCGCCCCACGTTCAACCGCATATCTTAGGTTTTCTTCGATATTTATATCAACCCTATTCTTATCTGTATCTTGTAAGACAAGTCCCTTAAGCTCAGCAAAGTAGACCCTATTAATCATGGCTATAAATTGCTGCTTATTAGCATAAGTGTTAGACACCTTGCCCACATAATACTTATCAAAAGTATCTCTAATGTCGTCCTTGATAAGGTGCATGGCATCGACAATCTTAATCTTTCTAAAGTCGTCGCCCTTCTTTTCATTCTTGCCAGTATAAGAGTTGACAGCCCTAGCCACCTTGTAAACTTCCCCGTCAAAGGTCAAGAAAAGTTTGCCCTCATCCACTGCCTTATCAGGGTCATCAGCAAAATCAAGGCTCGCTTCGCTTATCTTTGGCCACTCATAGTAGGTAAAAGACCTATTAAGAGGCAAGGCCGCAAGTTGACTCGCAACAAGGGCAGTAAATTCTTGTCCAGTATAGACTTCCCCATCATAAGTGACAGATGAAGTTGCCCAGTTTATAAGGCTTTCGTGTCCTTTTTCCTTAAGGTCGAAACCTACAAACTTAATAGTCCTATCACCAGGGTCAACAGCTTGTTTATTATGCCAGGTCATAAGGTTTTTAAGGTCAGCCGCCTCAAGGTTAGGTGCTGCATAGTAATTAAATTTGATAAGCTTATATCTTTCCGTAACCTTATCAAGTGGGTTCTTATCCCCTACAATTTCAACCAACAATTTTCTAGGATTAGCCTCAAAAGCTAATCTTATAAGCTTGGCATTTCTCTCGCTAAATTGCTTCTTTTCTGATAAATCGAAAAGAGTAGTAAGCTTGTAAGAACCTTGTTCGTCCTCGTTTTCACCCTTAAGTAAAAGAAGAACAATTCCTCTCTCGCTTCTTTGGATTGCAGAAAGTCCTTGAGACTCAAAAACAATCTTAATTTCAGGCATTCCTATTTTTGCCATCTAATCCTCCATAAATTCATATTCTAATTTCAAGCTATCCATCAGCTTGATTTTCTCTTCTTCATAATCTTTCTTTGCTTGGTCAGTCTTAAAGCCTAGGTCTAAAGCAAAATCCCTAGTATCCGCAGGCCTTTTCTTCGCTTGGTCTGGTCTTTTTTCCTCGTCCTCTTTCCTAGGTTCAATAGCTTGATTATGTGCCTTCATGGTCTCATCATCAGCCAAGTAGTAAGGCTCAAGCTCATCAGCAAAGTCAAAGCGAACCAAGAAATGTAAATCTTGGTCAACCAGCTTATACTCTGGAGCCTTAAGACAATGAAGCGTCCTCTTATCGACAAGATTTTCATCATCATAGACCCTCACAGTTAGGCCCATAGAAAAAGCACTCATAAGCCTATCAGCTATCTTGAGTGCTTCCCCGACAGTATTTCCCTTGGAAAAGTAAATAATGTCTAGATCTATTGACTTGTTTATGATGTACCTTGAATGTGGGCTAGTTGTAAAACTAATAATCTCCACACTCATATCAGGTCTTTTTTGCTTGTTAATCCTCTCCTTATAAACTTCGATACCCTCAAAACTTGCAAGCAAAGTTTCATTAACCGCTCTAAAAATATCAGTAAGTTTAATCATAGGCTTTCAATCGCCTTTCTAACTTCTTTTTGTACCGCTGGTTTAAGGCTATCTTCAAGCCTCCTAGTGCCATCCCTTAGCATATAAGACCCTGGCACAAAATCAGCCTTAAGCCTCTTACCTATGGCAGGGACAAAACGACCAGGTTCTTGGCGGTGTCCGTACTCAACGTGTTCCGCGTACTCAAGATTATTAGCAAGGTCCATCTCAAACTTAAGCCCCTTCTTATCAGGGCCAGTAAGCTCCCAAGACCTCCTCAAGTCCCCAGTATCAACAGGGGTATTATCCCTAACATCATCACGCCAAGACAAACCCTCATCAGCCATAGCGGTATAAACCGCCTGGTCTATCCTAGGACTTAGACTCTCGACCTTATCAAGTAGATCATCAAGACCCTTAGTATCAATCTTAATAGTCATCAAGCATCATCCTTCCTGATAAGAGGTGTTTCCCTATGGGATTGATAAATAACCCCTTCACCTGCCCTAAACTCATAGGAATTACCGAGGACATCAGCCACAATCCAGTCTCCAGGCTCGATAGTGATTTCAGGTCTGGTAAAAAGCGTAGCTATATACATAATAGGCTGGGTAGTATCAGTAATATCAGATGTAGACCCCTGATTAAAACTAACCGCACAGTCTATATCCTTATAAACTTCCTCAAATTTAAAAGAATCAAAGCCCAGCTCATCCTTAGTCGGCACAGGCCTCTTAACCGTGCAGGTATGGTAGTAGGTCTGGGCTAATATATCAGCCTCACCCTTAAAGATTGGGCTAGTCATACAAGCCCGACCTTCCTATACTCCCTAATCCTCGCCTTATAATCGTTTATAAAGCCAGCTGGATCAAGGGCAAGGTTATTAGGCGACCCATACTCAGTAACCTTGGCATTATCTCCATAAGAAATGGTAGTATCGCCCCTAGTTACCGAAGAAATCTTCCTTGATTCAGGATTATTAGCCTCATCTACAGCCTTAGCCTTATAGTAATTAGCCTTGGTGTACTCCGCCACCATCTGGATAACAATCAGCATAAGGCCAGTCGGGAAATCCCAGCGGTTACAATAAGCAAGGACTTGGGCCTCTATAAGGTCAAAATTAAAGCTTAAGAGCTCATCGCTTACAGCCTTATTGACCTCATCATCCATCAAAAATCTTGCTTTTTCTAACTTATTTTCCATTACAACCTCCTATTTAAGGAGTTCTAGCAACTCACTTTTTGTAGCCTTAGCCTTGTATTCAATCCCTGCTTCGTCAAGTTTTTCCTTAATCTCTGCAACAGTTAAATCTTCTTGATTTTCTTCTTCTGCTTCTTGAATTTCAGTCTCTACTTCTTCATTAACTTCCTTATCTTCTGGAGTTTTAACTTCATCTTCTGGAGCGTCTTCTTTGATTTCTTTGACTTCCTCAACAAAACCATTCACGAGTTCGTTTAACTCTTCAAACCTATCTTGAGATACTTCGAAAATATCCTCAACATTCCTGTAACAATCTTCTCTTAAATCATAAAAACATCTATTTGTCTTAACTAACATCTAATCCTCCCTATCCCGCAATTTGTGCCTTAATAATAGCCACCTTATTATCATCTGGCACGTAGTTAGCAAGCTGACCCGCACCTTGGATAGCAATACCGTTAAAGTCAGATGAATCTATAGTCCTGTAAGTTTCAATACCAAGACCAACCACACCGATATTGTCAGGAACAAAAATCGCAGCAGTATTCTTTTGGAAATATTCCTCTGGCAATTCTCTTAAGATAAAGCCTTTAAATTTATTAAGTATTTGTTCGTCCACATTTGCAGAAGAGTTCTTCGCAGTAGTAGTAAGCTTAGCACCAATTAAAAGGTCATAAATATCTGGGGTAACATAAGCATTCCAAGTCCTAGACTTAGATACTTTCTTATTCACAAATTCTTTTCTAGCCTCAAAGAAAAGTTTAATAAGTGCTTCTTCGGTCATAGCCGCTTGCTTAGTTACTCCAGCATTAGCATCTAGTATCTTTGACATATAGTCATTAAGGTATTCAACCCATTTTTCAGCGTGAAGTGCAGCTCTTTCAGCGAGTACTTGTGCTGGGACATCATTAACGGTAAATCTATCAATACCCTCGTGGATTGCTATAGGTTCATCGTATTGTACAGCCTTATCAATAGACTTAATTTCTTGTCTTGGTCCAAACCTATTAGAGTTGCCAGTACCAGTACCAAAGGCCACATTTTCACCCTTGTCATACTTATTAATAACTACATTTGTTGGTGATATCTTTAAGTGTAGAAAGTCCTTGTCATACTCAGCACCTTCCGCCACTTGCAAACCACCGCCAAAAGTATTAAAAAAGTGTTGTTTTGTTTCAAATATTTTCTCGATTACTTGCTTATAATTTTTTGAATAAATTTTCATTGCCATAATAAAAAACTCCTATCTTATTTTTTCAGCCGCAGCAAGCCATGGATCAGTAGGCTCTTTAGTCTCTCCAGTCTTTGGAGCGTCCGATTGGTAAATCTCTTTTTTAATTCGCTCCAAATCAGCCTCGTAGGTCTTCTTAAAATCCTCAATATTAGCTTTGGTAGTGTCGATGTCAGTTTGCATCAAAAACTTCCCAAACTTTTGAGGTATCTTGTTTTCTTCAAGGACCTTAGAGGTTTCATTTTCGAGCTTCATTAGTCTAATTTCTTCCTGGGCTGCCTCAAGCTTTTTCTGTGTTTCAGCTCTCTCTTCCTCAGCGATTTCATCCGCAGTCATCTTAGCCCTAGCCGCTTCCTTAGCCTTTTCAGCCTTGACAATCTCATTGACCTTGTCCTTGGTAAGCATATTTTTAGTAGCTTCCTTAACCGCCTTGTTAACCGCTTCTTGTAACTCTTCTTCGCTATAAGAGATAATATTTTCAGTATCCTTGCCCTCTTCTTGCTTAGTGGTATCAGCTTCCTTAGTAGTATCAGCCTCAGCCCCTTCGTTAGTTTCAGCAAATCTCTGCAAATTAATATCTCTCAAAAATAAATCTTTCATTCCTACCCCCGTTTAAGGTCCGTATGACCATATATTTCCACACTTTTTTTAAGTCTAGTGAGTCAAAGACCATATGGCGGCAAGAGAGGGACTCGAACCCCCGCACCTTTTAAGGTCTAGCTAGTTAGCAACCAGCCCCCTTCACCATCTTGGGTATCTTGCCAAATAAAAAAGACGGCTTTCCCACCGTCTCAATTATTTATTTAATTCCTTTGTTTACATTGTAATACCTGGGCTTTTTCCTCAGTTTCTTAAATTCTTCTTCGGTCAAAAGCCTCTGCATAGCAATCTTATATTTTTTGTTATAGGGATATTTCCCACTATCAATTAATTTCCTAACATTTTCAGCATCTTTCTTGCATAAAAAATGAGCGTGCTGGTCATAGCTCCCGCCCTCTCTAATTAGCATCCGCTTTCTTTTAGGTAATTTTGGATAATATTTTATAGTCAACTTCATAGCTTACTTAGTCTTGTCAACCCACTTCTTCCAATCTTCATACTTCATACCAAGCGGCACCTTGACATTTTTCCCATCCTTATCCTTAGCCATCCTAGTCCTATCCCCATAGTCTTCCCTATATTTGATAGTAGTAGTCCTACAATTAGGATGAAAAGGCGGATAATTGATACCGACCTGGATTTTATCGACTGGATAATGCTTACCATCTTTTTCTTGGCAAATAGAGCTTGTTCTATTATCAAGAGTCGCCAAAAGCTCGTATTCCTCGACCCCTAATTTCTCATAAGTTAAAACATCAGCCTGACCCTTAACATAAGCAGTCTCTGTCCTGATTAATCTCTTAGCATTAGAGTAGTATTGCTTACCATAGACCTTAGCAAAGTCCCTAGATAGGTTCTCAATCGACCTACCCGCAATAATATTCTTAGCCACCATAACCTGGGCCCTTTTAGCTATAAAATAAGAATTATTCCAAATATTATCAGAATAATTTGCCCCCGACCAAGGCAATTCAAGGACTTTCTTAACTTGGTTTCTTGATATGGCAACCTTATGCTTATCCATAAGGTCTAAAGCCTCTGGATTTTTGTCTTTATACTCATCATAGACATTTTTATAATAAGCATCCTCGATAGAATCAGAAAGAAAAGACCCTATGACTTCTTCCTCCTTGCTAGCAATAATAGCCGACTGGGCCAATATTTCAGCCTGCAAGGCCTCTAGGCGGTTAATTCTAGACCTCATAGCAAGGGTATTAAGCTCAAGTAAGAGGGCCTTATCTTGGGTTGCCTTAATCTGGTCAAGGTACTCCCTCATAGTCATACGCCAGACCCTAAACTCATCGCCCTCAATTAATTCCTGGGCCTTATTTGCCGACACCATGTTATCACTCATAAATTGTCCGTATAGGCTTTTAATCGACTTGTCTATATCTTTACTTGCCTTATCATAATAACGCCCCAATTTAAGGACTACAGAGTCAGCAGAGTCCAATAGGTCTAGTAACCTATCCTCACTTCTCTTTTGCCAATAGGTCTTTTTCTTCATCTTCGTGACCTCCTAGATTTTTGTAAGCCTGCATAGACTTATCAAAGTTTTCTTGGTCCTCGTCGGCCTTTTTCTCCATCTCATCGGCTGGATTTTCTATAAAAGGCAGCAAAGACAACCTTGTCTCAGTCGATACATCCTGACTTAGATTTTGTACAATCTGAGTAAGCTCAAGAATATTTTGAGGCAAGGAATCAGAAAATTGCATTTCAATCTGATTTCTAACCACTTCAGAATTGTTTATGACATTTAGATAAGAAGCAATTAGATCCATACGCCTAGAAAGCGACTCCCTAAAATACATCTCCTTAGTGTTCCTCAATTCCTCAGCAGTTAGAAGCTTAAGCCTCAAAGACACACCAGGCAAATTAGTTCCAAAAGACTCATCGGCAAAATCTGGAGTAAAGGAGAACTTATGAATATCCTTATTGACTCTCAATTTAAAGTTTTCAACCCATGAATCGTTGACATCCTTAACAACCCACTTAGCATCGCCGTCTGAATCAAGCAATAAAATTCTTTGTTTATTCATCTTCTTGACATCTTCCTCATCAGTAGCCCCGTAATTAACTAGAGCCAGATAAGCATCAGAAAATTGGTCCATATCATTAAGGGTATTAGATTGTTCACGATTATAAGCGTCAATCAAGGTAATAACCTGCTCAAAATCCCCTTGCACTTCCTTGTTATTCTTAAAATGAATCAAAGGCACAGCCCCAAAAGGATGAGGCTTTACATCTTCAAGCCTAAAGACGCCAGAGCTAGCCTCATCAGTATATAAATACACAGCCTTATCATCATAAAGATAAGCATAAGTCGAAGTTTTCCCATCGACATGAGATACATAGTATCTAATTCCAAACTTAACCCTATCCTCGATAGACATATCATAAATTAAAAAGGCGTTGTCAGGTTCAATCGCCTTAAACCTAACATCCGCCTTGTCATCTACCCACAAAAGCTCGTAAGCCTCGCCCTTAATCGAACAAGTCTTAGCCAAGGTCAAATTCTCCTTAGCCTCGTTATTGTGATTACATATTTTTTGATATTCTTCTAAAAACCTATCGTCTTCGTCCTCATCAAGGGCAGTAGCCACATACTTAACCGACTGACCCATAAAAAAGCCAGTATTAAAATCAGTAATATACTTAGGATAAGGATGGACTAATTTATTCTCCTTTTCTTTATCTGCTGCCCCATTTTCCAAAATCA
The DNA here is from genome assembly GCF_019957155.1 of Anaerococcus murdochii. Lineage (NCBI taxonomy): Bacteria > Bacillati > Bacillota > Tissierellia > Tissierellales > Peptoniphilaceae > Anaerococcus > Anaerococcus murdochii. The sequence goes on from NZ_JAIPME010000002.1 coordinate 2,166,120, forward strand.
AATGCTTACCCAAATAATAATCTTGTAACTTAACATACCTACCAATCAAGGCAGAATGTTTTTTAATAAAATCCCCGACATCGCCAGGGCTTAATTCATCTTTTAAAGTTCTAAACATAATTATAGGCCCAGAGCCTTCTTGCTCATAGACCTTACCTTCCTTTCAAGCATATCTTCACTTAGTGCATACCTAGTAGCATCAATTGAGTGGTTATCCTTATCTTCAAGCCTAGGTATTGTATCACCCCACCTATCAGTCTGATAGTCGATGTTCTCAAACTCCATAGCAGTATTAGGACACCTCTTAGGGTCAATAATAATAGCCTCCAAATCATCAAGCCACTTTTCTCCAAACTCCACCGAGCCTGGTTTCTTTTCAGCCCCTCCAATCTGGATGCCGTAAGACTTAACCTCCGCAATCGACTTAGGCTCAGCAGAATCGGCAATAATCCTAGTATCATCAAACTTATATTTTTTAATCAGATTAGCAGCCTGGCGGTTTGAAATCTTAACTCCATATAATTCATCAAATATAAAAATCCTTCGCCTAGTCTTATCATAATGAATGCGAACCATAGCCAAAGGATCAGTAGCATAGCCCCAGTCGAGGCCTTGTCTTATATTGTCAAAATTATTTATTTCATCTCTTTTTATCTCCCTAAAGACTAAATTATCAAAAGGAACAACCCCAGAACCAATAGCCTTACCCATATACTCCCAGTCATACTTTAAAGGCTGGATTTTCTTAACGTGAAGAGCCTCATCTTTAAAAACTTGGGAAATATAAGGATTATCCAAATAAGTTGAGTGATGAACGTAGGTCAAATCAGAAACAAACTGAGTTTCAAACTTCTTATTTACCCAAGATTGCTTACGCTTAGGCGGGTTATACGAATAAAAAAGCTTATAGGAAAGTCCCTCAGGTAATTCAGCTCTCAAGACCGAATTTTCAATCATAGAAACTTCTTCCTCAGTCTTAAACTCCGCCAACTCCTCAATCCATAAAGTCGCCACAGGAAACTTAGCCACCTTTAAAGACTTAATCTTTGCAGGATCATCAGCACCCCTAAATATAATAGAATTACCACGAGGTAAATAAGTAATCTTTAAAGGACTTTTACCAAAATTAAAGTAAGCCCCAACTCCAAGGACGTCCACAGCCTCCTTAAGCTGCTCATAAACCGACTCAAAAAGGGTGTTGCCAACCTTACGTACACAAAGGACAGATATAGGATTATTAATAACGTCCAGAATAATCTCTAATGAAATCATAAAAGACTTACCAGACCCACGGCCACCCTTTAAAACATATCTTAAATACTCTTTATTCTTAACCTTCTTGTGAAAATCAACAAAGCAAGGATTGAAAATTGTTGAAAGTCTAGCCGATATCATCGATTATTTTCACTCCCTCGATTAAGTTAAGGTCAACCTCTTTAGCTTTTCTATCAAGCCAAACATCAGGCTTTCTATTTTTTAACCAAAATATCTGGGCTGTGGTATCGGGCATAACATGCCTAGTAATAGTGATTTTTTCAACATATTTTTTGCCATCTACCATCTTCTGCACCGTCTTGACCTCATCATAATCGTAGCCAAGAGCCCTTTTTAGAAGTTTATTTTCAACCTCAATGTCGACTACTTCCTTACCTCTTTTTAAGGCTGCCGAAATTGGCGGATACTTATCCCTCCAAACTCTTAAAGTAGAATAGGCAATCCCCATATTCTTAGATATTTGCTCGTCAGTAAGTCCATCTCTAGCCCAAGCTTCTATTTTTATTAAATTGTCATCCTCAAGCCATTCTAGATACTTACCTCTAGCCAAATAATCACCTACCTAATCAGTCCCCATTCAGCAAACTTCTCAAATCCTCCGATAATGTTAATATAGTTTCTAGCAATATGGACTATCTCTTCATAAGGTCTTCCATCGATTGTTTCATCTCCAATAGCACACGACAATTTCACTTCTTCCCCTGTTTCCTGTGCCTTTAAATATGCATAGATATTAACCGACACATCCGCCTTGGATAAGTCTTTTCCATGTAGACCTCCACCAGTCACACCGTCGCCCATATCTGAGCCTAACTTTCTATTAGTACAACCAGTATCTACATCAAGGCCTCCAGCCCAATCCCCTAAAGGATTAATAACTGACCCTCTATACTTATCTTGTAATTCTTTGCTATCAGCATTTGACTGACAAATAATTAGCCTATCATCATCAAGGATATACTTCCCATCTTTTTCGTATTGATCGTAAATGTTTTTAGCTATTGAGGTTAGATGTTTTTGCTCCTTAGTAACAGGGCTACCTTTGAAAATTCCATTATCCCCACACCTAACTTTGCCATCTTGATTTTTAGCAAGGTGTTCATCTTGCCTAGCATGGATAATCTCCACATCATCAATATCAGCAATTCTCTTAACTATTTTTTGTATATCTCCAAAATCAAAAAAACGCGAAGATTCAATAATGATATTGCATACCCCGTGTCCAATTAAAACCTCTACTGCTATTTTAGGTTCATCTTCAATTTTATATCCCAAATCAACTATTGCCCCTGCTATCCTATCAGCTATCTTGTCAGGATGCATCGGATTAACTTTTTCAAACATTTATATCTCCTCCTCTAATATTGCTTTATCCCCTGTAAATTCTTCCCACCTATTTATAATCGCCTCTGCATAAACAGGCTCAAACTCCATCAAATATGCTTTACGTCCTGTCTGCTCGCAGGCTATCAAGGTGCTACCACTTCCACCAAATAAATCCAAAACTCTTTCTCCTTTTCTTGAGGAATTGAGAATCGACTTAGCCATAAGTTTAATAGGCTTCATGGTTGGATGTAGCTCGCTTCTTTCAGGTTTATCTTCTCGAATAATTGTAGAACCAGAATCTATGATATTTTCAAGACTTTTTGCATAATCTCTTAACTCATCATAATCCAACTGATTTATATTAGGTTTGTTATCAATTACTGTCGTTTCTGTAAAATCTTGGCAATAATAATGCCCCTCTCCTTCTTTCCAACCGTATAAGCAAGGCTCGTGCTTCCAATTGTAGTCCTGTCTGGATAGAGTTGCTGAACTTTTTACCCAAATCAATACCTGCCTGGCGGGCATATCTAATTCAGTTAATGCGTAGTTCCAAGGTGCTCTTTTAGCATCTGCATGCCAAAGATAGTAAACTCCTCCTGGCTTTAATACTCTTTCTATTTGTTCACAAGCCAAATAAGCAAACTCTTTGAAGTCATCATCTGATAGATTGTCATTTTCAATCTTCCCAGCTGAATTCTCATAATTAACATTATAAGGTGGATCCGTAACACATAAATCCATTTCTTGGCCTTGAATTAACTTGTCCACATCTTCGGGTTTAGTAGAATCACCGCACATCAATCTATGGTCACCCAAAATCCATATCTGCCCTTTAGAAACTTTGCACTCTTCTGGAATAGATACATCTTCGACATCTTCGATAATTTCCTCAGCCAATTCTTCAAGCTCATCAAAGCCAAACTGAGTCATATCAATGCCTTCCACCCCCCCTAGTTCATTTTCAAGGGCTTCAAGGTCCCATTGTGCGAGTTCCCCAACCTTATTGTCAGCAAGCCTGAAAGCTTTGACTTCATTATCAGTCAAATCGTCGGCTACTATAACAGGGACTTTGCCCATATCTAATTTTTTAGCAGCAAGTAACCTGGTGTGGCCAGTTACAATCTCGCTTTGGCTATCTACGACAATGGGAACTTTAAATCCAAAGTTCTTAATACTAGATGCTACAGCGTCCACTGCTTTTTTATTATCCCTAGGATTGTTGACATAAGGGATGAGTTCATCAACGTTTTTATAGACTATATTAATTTCCTTTTTATCCATATAACCTCCTATAATTTAAGTCCATCAACCAAGCCGCCAGTAAAAAGAATAATCTGTCAAACAATAATATATTTTTAAAGGAGAAATCACTTAGCAGCAATGGATAATTTTTCTGTCCCAATCATCAACGAAAGGAGGTCCTAGCGGCTTGGTTCATAGACTTAAAAAAAACATAAAAAAAAGACGGCACAATCGCCGTCTATAGATTTTGAGTTAATACAGAACATCTAAAATTAGTTACACTTTAACATTCTACCTTAATTGTAATATAAAAGGCTGTTTTTGTCAACCTAAAGCCTAATTAAAAAGCTTTTTATACAAAAAAAGTAAAGCAACATCCGACTTCTTCCAAATAGCTGAATGACTCAAGTTATACTTTTCCCCAAGCGACCTCATCGACTCAGACCTATAAATCCAAACCGAATAGACAATAGTCGCCATCTGAGGATCAGGCAAAGCCTTAATAGCCTCCCTAACCTCCTTAGTCTCAGCACTCAAGTGACCAAGCCCTTCCTCAAGCTCCCTCAAATCATCCAGAATCTTTACAATCTTATCCTCCTGACTAGAACCACCCCCTTTCGTAGGATTAGGATTACCCATCCCCGACTTAAGACAATCAAGCCTATCCCTTTTAACTTCGATTTCATCCAAAATCTCCGCCATAGTATCAAGGTCAAGCTCATACCTCCTAAGCCTCTCCTTAACACGACCGCACCTCTCACGGTCCCTAGCACGATTGATTTTATCCTTAAATCTACTCATTTTTTAACTCCTCAATCTTATCAAAAACATAATCAATACTTCCCTTAATCTCATCCTTGGTCATCCTGTAAACATCTTCAACCTCATAATCCTTAGTCAAAGCCATCATATACATCTCCTCCTTGGCAGGGATAAGCACAGTAGCTAGGGTTGACACTACAAAAAATATCCCAGCAACCTTTAAAAATCCTTTAACTGATTTTTCTTCAGAATCTGATAACATTTCAGTTGTGTCCAAATAAAACCATCCTCCAATAAACAAAACTCCAATGGATAAAATCAAAAAAAGTAAAGCAAAATTACTTATCTTATCTAAAATAGAAATTAAATATATAATCCTACTCATCAAGGTCCTCCGCCTTCACAAAAGTCCCGTTAATAGTCTTTCCTTTTCTCTTGCTAATCTTTTCATAAGCCATCTCGAGGCACTTTACAGGGTCAATTCCAATCTGTTCACAAAGGATAATCAAAGTAACGAAAATATCTCCCATTTCAGTTTTTATATCATCATCTGTTAGCCATATTTTAAACTGTGGTTTAAAAAATTTCATGTCGAAGTCCATCTCCGTCTTAAACTCAAAAACCTCCTCGATAAACTTCATAAACTGTTTATCCGCATTTTCTGAATGGAGCAAATCCTTATCATCTGCCCATTTTAAAACCTTATCTTTTAAATCCTCAAAATTCATTCCATTCACTCCTAAAAAAATCCCTTAAACTTCTACCACTAACCGCCTTAATTTCTCTTACATCTACCAATTCTAAACCACGACCATAATCAACCACAGCTACTGGAAGTGTAATAATTCCCTCTTCTAACCTTCCTCTTATAGGTTGCAAATCAACGATTTTAGAATACTGATATATACCATAAAAATCAGCCGTCACTTCTTTATCGTTTAATTCAAGCTTACATTTTTTCATCTTAATCTCCCCATTTCATGGTTACAAAAACACTATCAGTTTTATCAGAATAATTAACATCTATAGCATCTAAAGGGGTCTCAACTACTCCACATCGCCTTAACTCGTCTTTTAATTCAAACAATTCAAATTTCAATTCGCTTTCTGGGTCATAGTCAGAAAACCAATCTAAAAAATCTTTTACTTTCATGCCTTGCTCCTCTCAAAGTATCTCTCCAATCCTCTTTCTGCTAAAAACAAAACTACTGCCATAACAAAATACAAAATCGCAACCTGCAAATCATGAAAATCCACAAAAATCCTAAAAACCATCAGCCACAATAGCCAGTCGTTAATATCCCTTTTTCTAGTCATTTTCAATACCTCCTAATTTCTTCCAGATTCAATAAAGGGATTACATCGCCGTCAACCTTAAAATCGCACTCGTACTCTACATCGCTTTCTTTCTCATAAAAATAAGCTAAAACATCATCTTCACCGTCATATAAAGATAATTCTTTAATTAAATCTTTTACTTTCATTCTTCAACCTTCCGTTCTATAATCAATTATTCCGTGATAATCATTCCATTAATTGCAAGACCTGTAACGATATCTAAAGCTGTCCTCGTATCGCTATATCTACAATTCGGTCTTTTGTGGATTCTAGGATCACTATCAGACCAATCTATAATATCAATCATTGCTTGGCTTAGAAAAATCATTTTGCAACCTTTAGCTACACATAAGTAATAGCAGCCGTTTTTGCCATAACTACCTTTGCACTTTTTAAACCCGTATTTCTCATATTCCTTAACATCTTTAGTTGGTTTTAAGGTCATTCTTCAACCTCCACCAACTCAAAATCTTTCAAATCAGTATCAAACTTTTTCTTGATTTCTTCAATCTCTTTAAGGGTAAATTGTTGCTTGGTTTCACTACTATGTCTTCTATATGTTAAAATAGAAAAATCATACTCAATGTAAATAGAAAAATATAAAATATTACCGCTAGTGGACCTCAAATACCTATGTTTCAAATAAAACTTCTTCTCTTCCTCCCTATCCTCAGGGTCTGTTTCCGCATATTTAATCGATGCCTTAATCACGTTTAAATCATTTACACTACAAGAACCATTTGATATAAAAATTATATTCTTGACTTCGTTGTTTATAACAGCCACTTGCCTAATAATCCCATAATGATTTGAATATAAAACAATTTCCTCACAGCCTGCCTGATACCTTATTTCGATATCATATTCATTTTCTTTAGCAATTTTCTTAAGCTCATCAATCCTCATAAATTCTCCTGTCTCCCATAATCCATAATCGCTTTCTCAAAAGCATCTGGCATACAGAATGGTCTGGCTTTTTCCTCTTTCTCAATCTCTCGATTAAGATAAGTTATAGCCTTCCTCAAATCCTCCACCTTGTTATCTTTTTTCCCAGCCCTAGCAATATACTTAAAAGCATTACCAAGGTTAAAATCAAGATCAAAGGCATCTATCACATCAAAGGCTTCAAGTCCTCCACTCTTATAATAATCTGGTCTAATTTCTGTCATCTTCTTTCTCCTCAAATATATCTTCTATAAATTTCTTGACTCTTTCTTTTTCCTCGTCTGTCAAAAGGTCAACCTCGTTAACATCCATAATCTTGTCATTAAATTCTTCATATTCTTTAAGACAATCCTGCAAATAATCAATCGTATACTTCAAACTTGCATTATCTTTTATTAAATCAATAATCCCTTTGACACCACTTCGTAATTTTCTTGAATATGGAATTTTGCCTAATCCAATATAGCTTAAATAGTTATCTACTAACTCACAATCATCTCCATAATCAGCACTTTTTAAAACAATCTTAATTAATTCATTTATAGATTCATCAGTCATTCTTCAATCCTTTCAATCTCAATCTCGACCCTTGGCCTTTCCTTATCAAAATCCACCCTAGACCCATCATGAGAAACCACAATCTTATAATTATCATCAGCAATCACCCCATAATCGGTTAGTATATCGCAAGTCGCAGCAAGTAAATTAGTTAGATCCACACGATGTTTCGTCTGCCTAAAATACACACACTTAAGATTAATCGGATAATCAATAGCTTTCTTATACTTCCCTGTAATCTGCCTCCCGCAATCCCCCGCATACTCCTTGTACCTCTTAGACTGGGTCAAAAAAGGTTGCCCAGTCCTAGAGTTCTTGAAAATCTGCATCGAATTTTTCTTAGTCGCAGGATTGCCATATAAGACTAACTTCATCTAATTTTCCACCCACCAATAAGCTATCTGATTAATATTAACAATCCCAAGCTTTGAAAATTTATTAGAATCATCACATCTAATAAATTTTAAATAGCCAGTACGCTCATTCATTTCATAATGGTCAATCTCAATAGTATCGGCCCCGCCATTTATAAATCTAATTACTAAAGTCTTCATCACTCCTCCACAAACCAATAACAAACCTGATTAAAAGAAAACATCCCAATTTGAATGTCATGTTTATAGGCTTTTATGCATCCTAATTCTTCACTCACTTCAAAACTATCAATAGCAATTTTTCTTTCTGTTCCACTCACAAATCCTACAACTAAATTCATACAATCCTCCTATCATCAAAATGGTATCCTTCCATCATCCTGAATCTCGCTAAAATCATCCTCAAAAAAGCCGTCAGATTGATTTTTATTACCTCGGTTAGTATTTACACCCGAATTGCTTTTACTCTCGTCCTGACTTAATCTGGAAAGAAATTCTACATTCTCTGCAACTATGTCAGTAGTATAAACTGTCTTTCCACTTTCGCTATCTTGGTAAGACCCAGTCTGAATCCTGCCCTCGACAGCACATTGACTGCCCTTAAAAAGGTATCTAGATGCATTCTCACCCATTTTTCCCCAAACAATAATCCTAGGGAAGTCGGCAGTAGGTCTCCCCGTTGCCTCTGCTTCCTCTCTCTTCTCCCTGCTCAACTTTTTATCCACCGCAAGGGTAAAAGTGCAAACCGCCTGATTACTTTGTGTATATCTTAGCTCTGGATCTCTTGTAAGTCTCCCAATTAAAATTACCTTATTCATCAGCATCCTCCTTTTCTTTCTTAATTATGTCTGCCATAACCATAAAGTTTGCCGCAAGAATCTTAGACTTTATGTTACGAAACGAGTACCTTGCTTTTTCCCTTTTTTCTTCGTCCATTCCTTCAAACCATCTTTCAACTTCTATGGTGTTAAGATGTTCAAAAATCAAAGCGGTCAAGACACCTATTTCATCATTAGTTAAATCAATCTTCATCCTTTTTCTCCATTTCGTTAATCTCCCTATTAGCCACATAGCTAACAGTGAAGTCATCGTATTTTTCAACATCCCTTAACATCTCAAGCACATACTTGAAACTAGAAACCTTAACTTTTCTTTCATCCCTAATCACAACTAGGGTATATAGGACATTTCTCCAACCATATTGTTCTATGGCCTTATCAAATAAGTCCCTATCATCAATATTTGAATTGTTTTTAATAAATTGGCAGTAGCAGCGATAAGTCAATTCTTCTTCTCTGCTGCTCTTACTCTTTTCTCTTCTCTCTTGCTCTTGCTCTATATCTTGCTCTTGCTCTGTGTTGCATTTTGTTGCATTGGTGTTGCATTGCAACGCTTGACCGTTCGATTGCAACGCCTTCTGCTTTCTTCTATGCTTCCTTGAACGTCTAGTTGAAGCCGTTTCCGACCCAATCAAGGCTGGCACTTCACTTAGAAAAACATCATCATCCACATACTCAATTAGATCATTAGCATTACAAAAAGCCAAAGTCATTTTTATATCGTCAATTTCTTCGTCGATATCAAGGGCCAACTGGTGATAAATATCTTCGTCAGTCCCCTCAAACTCAATAACTCCCTCATTATTTATGCTTAAAAGCTGGAGCTTAAGGTAGATGATGGTGTAAGTATCACCACCAGCCACCTTTCTAAGCTTCTTCATCTTTCGACTATCAAAGAAGTCATCCTTTAATTTTAACCAATAATACCTCTTATTATCACCCAATTAGACCTCCTTGACAGGCTCAAAATCATCATCAAATAATCCAGATTGCTTATCCACCTCGATAACTTCGCCAGTCTCCTTATCGACATTAGCTGGAGCCTCTTTCTCCTCGACCTCGACCACCTCAGTAGGCTCAAGATCATAATCAACCTGATAAACCCTCTCACCGCTTTCAACAGTCCTAGACTTTTCAAAGTTAGCATTATCAAAGTTAGTCGCCTGTACTAGAGCCTGACTTTCAATAGCCTTAGGTGCATACTTAAGGACTTGGATCAGAGCCGACTTCTTAGCCATAGCATCAAAATTAGTCTGCCAAGGGCTATCACTATAATTAAAAGATTTTGAAAACTTTATCCCATAATTTCTTGCATCGTCCTTTGACATATAAAAGACATCCTGCCCGCCGTCCTTGGTCTGGTAAATTGCATAGTAGCCGATAACATCCCCACTATCGCCAGTCAAGCAAGGCTTATGAGTAATCTCACCAGTCCCATAATCGAAATCAAATTTTTCGTTTTCCCTAACCTCACGGGCTGTAATCCTCTTAAATTGCCCCGTATTATAGGCTAATTTTAATAAACCTCTATAACCAATTTGAAAATTAACTGTAGTAATCCTTTTTTTCTTATTTTCATAAGGGATGAGGTAAGCCTCACCTAATGGTGTATTAAATTCAAGACCAAGCTGGGCTGAATTCATGATTGCAGCAAGTAAAGACTCTTGTGTACAATTAGCAAGTTTAGGATTAGAATTAATAGCAGTAAGTGCAGTCCTTATAAACTTTTCAACTGGTAAGTAAGCAGGGAGGGCATTTTTAATCTCCCCCTCCATAGACTTAAGAAGTCCCCTAACCGTATCTTGCTTTCTTTGTGCTGGTGTCCTAGAATCGTTCTTTTTTTGTAGTGCTTGTTTTGCATTAGTCATGTTTTATCCTCCTAAAATCCCTCTTCTTGTTTTTCTAATTCTGATATTCTTTTCTCGAGTTTTTCCGTCATTTGATAATATTTATTCCTTTGATCTCTAGCTAAATCTAACTGTCCTAGAATCTCATGTTGTTTATTTATAAGCTGAGCCTTTTCAACTCTCAGCCTAGTGATTTCATTTTTTAAAGTCTCGATATAATCTTTTGTTAGATCACTTAAAATATCTGCATAATTTTTGTTTCTCTTACTCACTTATAATCTCCTTCACAAATAAAGCATTGCTATCTTTCAACATCTTCATCAACTCTTTTTCATCTATCCTATGCTTCGCAATTAAGACAGCCCCTATCAATCCCGTTATTTGCATTAAACTAAAAGATGTAGGACGATATTCATCATCTGGGGTAGCCAACACCATCTCGAAACGCTCCATCAAATCTTCTTCGTCAGCTTCCCACACATCATCCATCAACTCATGCATCGATAACTTTAATATTTCTTGCAATAACTTGATACCATTTCTTGAATCTGTTTTATTCATTTACAATCTCCTTCAAATTAAATCTCCTAGACTCTGTAGTTTTTGAAAACTCCTCAAAAATCTCTGGTCTCTCTTTTTTTATTCTCTTAGTGTCAATCCTAGTAGTAGTAAAAGGCTTATAGCTAACCTGTAAAAACTTTGTCGCTCCAAAATCATGGTCTCCTAACTGTAGCTTAATCTCTTGTTCAAACTCCTTTGTCCTAGTCTCCAAATCCTTTATAAGGTCTTTGGTCTCAAGATAGGACTTGAAATCTAACTCATCAACATCTAGATCAATAGAATCTTCAAGACCTCCCTTAAACCTATCTTTAAGAGCCGTATCATACTCAGCCGACCCATCAGGAGCTGGCATCTGACCAGCTAGGACGTAATTTTCCCAAAAATCAACCTCTTGGGCTTTCAACATCTCAATTACTTCTTCGTCCCTCTCAATCTCCCTGATAATAAAATCAGTAGAAAAGATAAGGCAAGCAATATAGCATTTTTCAGCCCCAGTCACCATCATGTAATGGTGACATTGTAATTCATAATTTATAGGGATTTGCCCATCATCCCACTTATCTTTTGCAAAAGGGCTAGTAGTCTTACACTCAAGGATTGCATTTTCCCCGACCACTTCCCTATCAATATCAGCAAGCAGGAACGGATGTTTTTTGCTAGCCATCATGAAGTTATTTCTTCTAACCTTCTTACCAGTCGCCTCTGTAAATCTCCTAGCAACATAATCTTCAAGGTCTCGGCCCTGCCTCATAACTTCGCTATCAAAATCTTTTACAACTTGCCCCGTCTTTTCAAGATAGAGGCTAGCCTTAGATTTCCAAGGATTAAGACCACAGGCGGCCGCAGCATCCGACCCACCCAGGCCCTTAGTCCTCATCTCAAGCCATTCTTCACGGCTTAACTTAGCAACATTAGCAATCTTCTTCATATCAAATCCCTCAAATACTGGCTCTCTTGCAGGTCTCTCTCTGCCTGATACGCTGCTTCCTGACTTGCTTGATACATCAAATCTGGAAAGTGCTTTTCCTCCTCTAAAATCTCAATATCATCTAAATAAACGTCAGTCTCTTCCGCTTCCTTAAACTTATCCTTAACCGCTGCTTTAGTATCACCAAGGTATTTTTTATCAATCTCCTCCATATCAATCCAAACATCGTATTCTTTAGTAAGTGCAAAACTAATCCTCATGCTCTCGCCCTTTCCATTTCTCTACGCTTTTCCTTTATAAGACAATCTCTAAAAAGCACATCTTTATGTGATAGATCACTATCAAAAACTACTAAATTTTTGTTACCAACATAAACTGGCTCATAATCGCCACTTTCAACCGCTTTCTGCACATCTCCATCAAACTTTTTGTAAACATCTTCCAAGTCAATATCAACTTCAAACTCTTTTTCTTGCACAAATTTTATTTTCATAACTTCTCCATATATCCCTTTCTTCTATGCTTCTCAGCAATCGCAACATCCACCAAATTAAGCTTAGCGATGTTATCGTTAGTCATCTTCTTTTTAAGTAAAATTTCTCTAATCTTTTCTAAGCTATCAATTTCCATAACCCTAACAGAGTCATAGAAATCGACTTGATCTTTAGCCTTCATTTTCAATCTCCACTAACTCAAAGTCAGCTAAATCAGTATCGTATTTTTCTTTAATCTCTTCAATTTCTTTAAGAGTAAATTTCTGTTTGAGATTTTCGCTAACAATTCGAGATTTTACAAGCAGCAAATCGTGGGAAATGTATATAGTAAAATATAGCGATTTGCCACCGACAGACCTTCGATACTTATGCTCTAAATAAAACTTCTTCTCTTTCTCTTTGTCCTCAAGCTGCATAAATTCCCTAGTTTTCATATTCCACCTTTTCTTTTCTTCCAAAATTGGTATAATATTCTTATAGTTATTTTTTAAATTGGCTTAGCTTCGGCTAGGCCTTTTTTCTTTATATAATCCACAACCCGCCAAAAAGTGTGATAATCGCAAAAGGTATGCACAAAATCTCACACATAGGAGTAAAACCTCCAATCCCTAAACCCAGCCACATCAGACTTATAAGGGTAACCAAGATTTTCTCGGTAAGCCTAAATTTAATAGCTCCTTCTAATTCCCTACGCTTAATCTTATCTAAAAAATCAAGGTCTTTTTTCCTACTATTCATCAACTCAATTCTTTCTTTTCTCGGTATCTTAAAAACTTGCATTCAATCCTCCTTATAAAACCCATCCACCTTTAAAAGGTGAAATCTTTCCTTCTTCAACCAACTTAAGGCTAAACATATCAACATAAATCATCTGATCACTACCCTTGCCAACAAAAGTAGCCCCGAAGCTATACTTATCAGCCTTAAGACCGCAAACAATAGCATACTCAGTAACACCAAGTATCTTTGCCGCTTCCTTAACTCCTTCATTCTTAACCAATCTTTTCTCCACCTATAAGCACCTCCTGACATTTTAAATGTTATTTTAAAAAAATAATCTCGGACTAATTAACATTTAAAGTGGTATTTTTATTTAAAAAAATATCTTCGATTCTTACCCCAAAATAATTAGCTATTTTTTGTGCCGTCATTAAATTAGTAGTTCCTAGCTTTTCTATCCTTCCAATTGTTTGGTTGACTAACTCCTATCGCATCTGCCAACTCTTGTTGGCTAACATTTTTTATAGCCCTGTAAATTTTGATTTATTATTTATATCAATCACCTCATTTCTGTATCTAATAATATATTACCATTTAAAATGGTATTCGTCAACTATTTCTTTATTATTTTAAATAGTTTTATTTGAAAATACCATTTTAAGTAGTGGTATTATACTATTTAAAATTGTAAAATACTAGTAAAAGGAGGGTTAATTAAATGACAAAACTCACTGAAAATCTAAAACATTACAGAAAATTGAACGGATATACTTCAGGAAACAATTGCTCCAAATTAAAAATCACCACATCCGCCTATGGTATGTATGAACAAGGTAGAAATACTCCCCCATACTCCAAATTGAAAGAATTGTCAGAAATATACAATATATCAATTTCAGAATTAACTGGAGAGCCGAGGGAAAATTTAGAATTTATAGCCCGATCCGTATCAGTCCACACCTACCCCTACATAGATAATTATGTATCAGCAGGCAGTCCGACAACTATAAGCGGTATGGAAAACCTCCCAAAATCCAAATTCCAGATGAACTAACAGGCAACTATGCAGGAAGCAAAAATCTTTTCTTTTTAAAGGTAAATGGTGAATCAATGAATAAGATAATCCCTAATGACTCAGTAATCGGGATAATCGGCTATGATACCATCTACGACCTAAAAAATGGCGACATAGTGGTATATGCAACCCAAGACGGAGAATATGCTGTCAAATACTTTACAGGATGGCAATAAACTTATATTCAGACCAGCCTCAACCAATCCAACTACTACGACACAATCTTTGATATAAAAGATAACATAAAGATTATAGGAAAAGTAGTCAATACTCAGTAACGCTATAAATTCATTAGAAGGTAATTATGGGAATAATAAAAAAGCTATTTAAATCGGCCGAAAAGACTCCGATAGATAAAGAAACAAAATACCAGGAATATTTAAAAAGGATAAAAAGTGGAGAAAGCTTGAGGGTCGACTGGGAAGATTTTTGTGAAATCTCAGCGATAAAGCAATAGACGAAAGAAAAAAATAGCAATAATCCGAAATTTCATAGGACTGACCACGAAAAAAAGTTAGAAAGTGAATTTCACAAAAAAAAATCATTCAATAATTCAAGACTACGAAAATAGAATATACATTTCAGATAAAGCTGATTACAACAAATTAAAATCCAACCTCGCAGCTTATGATGAATTTAAAAAATTTTGTTACGCCAATGGAGATGGTGGGAAAATATATTTCCAGGATATGTGGGAATTTTGTCATAATTCTAAAAACGATTGTTTTCATTCAAAGAAACAATATTAAAATATATGCAAAATTTTCTAGACGCTAATCAGGCTGTCCTAGATATAATTGAATACTTAAAATAAACGAAACTTATTTACAAAAAGACTTAAAACACGAAATAAATTATTGTACACCTCAAGAAATAGGGACAATTATAAAAGAGATGGTTAACAACAAAATAATAACAAGAGAAAAACATAAGAACACTTATTTACTAAAATTAAATGTTAATATTTAGCCGCAAGGCTTAATATATAAAAAATTATAGGAGGAAATTATGAAAAAAAATAATCACACTAATGGCCCTAGCCTTGACCCTAACAGCTTGTGGAGGAGATCAAAAACCAAAAGAATCTAAAGAGGAAGTCAAGCAAGAAGAAGTCGCAAAAGAAGAAACAAAGGAAGAACCAAAGAAGCTGAGGAAGTAAAAGAAGAAGTCCAAAAAGAGAATGAAGATGACATCTACTCCTATGCTGGAAAACATATAAAAACGAAGGAAACACCATCGAAATAATAAAGGCTGGCAGAGTTGATCAAACATACAAAATAGGTCCAGTAAATCTTACAATATATGGCGTATTAAACAGGAAGAATGACAGAGTTTTAACGATGAATTAAAAGCCTACTATGACACCGACCAACCAGTAGACGTTATAACAATAGGATACTCTGTAGAAAACACCGAAGATAAAAACATACAATTCTACGTAGGCAATCCCCTATCACAACCGACACCAAAGACAAATCGACCCAGACCTATTTGCTGGCCAAGAAGCGGTGAGAAATGCTCGGCAAAGTGGAAAAAGAAGGCGTTAACTTATACTATCCAAAGAACGCAAAAGATGTCAAAGAGATTACTTGGCACGTTGCTGATGCAAGCGATGAAAACTTTGCAACATAGCAGAGGGAATAAAATCAAATTTACCTTTAATGATAAAGGCAATCAAGTAACGCAGAAGAACTTAAATAGTACCCAGCCCTATGCTAATCCATAGGCTAAAAAAAAGCCCGAGTAATGGACACTTAAGGTCTGCAAATTTAAACAATCAGACACTAAAAGACAGATAAAAAATCCCCGCCCAATAAAGGGCAGGAATCGTACACAATTACCATACCACAACCAAACGGTAAAACCCGGGTAAAACATAAAAAAGAAAGGACAAAACAATGAAAAGAGATAGACAATTCGCCAATGGTGA
Source organism: Anaerococcus murdochii (assembly GCF_019957155.1). Classification (NCBI taxonomy): domain Bacteria; kingdom Bacillati; phylum Bacillota; class Tissierellia; order Tissierellales; family Peptoniphilaceae; genus Anaerococcus; species Anaerococcus murdochii. Next base: position 2,182,334 of record NZ_JAIPME010000002.1, read on the forward strand.
AGGCTCAATCACCTACGTCAAAGGCAGAAAATCACCATGGTGGGCAAGACTCCCCGCCACCTATGACATAAATGGTAAAAGACTATAGACCCACAGTTGGATTTTATAAATCAAGGAAAGAAGCAAAAGCCGCCCTAGACAATTATGTATGTGTAGACGACATAAAACATTCAGGGAATTTACGAAGCATATAAAAGACAGATGATTTTTTAAAACTAAGTTATAAAACAAAAAACAGATACGAGGACGCCTTCCTATCCTTCCACCCTATCTGGAATAAAAACATAATGGAAATAAAAACTATGGAGATGCAAAGATGTATAGATCAGAAAGTAAAAGAAGGATACTATGAAACCATCAACGGCCAAAAAATAAGAAAAGATTACTCCAAAAGACTCAATCTCAAGGTTAAAACACGTAGCAAGTAAAATCTACCAATTTGCAGAAAAACATGAATTAGTAGATAAAGATAGAGCAAAACTACTGGATGTAAAAGTAAAGAAAACACCAAAGAAAAACTATATTCTACACCCAAGATATAGACAAACTTTTCAAATCTATCCCATACAACCCCGACGCTCGCCACATACTCTGCATGATATTTACAGGGATGAGGACATCGGAATATAGGAAATTAAAAACTATGAACATTGACTTCAAAAAAGAATCATTAGAGATTTTGGTATGAAAACCAATAAAGGCAAAAGAAGGATAATGTTTATACACGATAGAATCTACGATATATTAAAGAATTAGGCTCAGAATCAACCACAGGCTATATAGTAGAAAACACAAGAATAAACCACAAAACCCAAAGCCATCTCATCCAAGTGATACCACCTTTAGAAACACAATCTTTAAAGGAGCACTCAAAAAGGCAGGACTAGAAGAAAACAACCCCTATACAATGTAGGTATACCTTCGCCACAATAGCTCATATGTCAGGCATAAGTGATATAGATCTCATGGACTTAATGGGACACGAATCCATAGAAACCACAAAGAAATCTTATAATCCAAGTAGTAGATATATATCTATATAACCAGTTCCAAACCTATAATTTTAAAACGCCACTAAAAGCAGGATAAGAAGCATGGGACAAAAATAGAAAAAAGCATAATAAAAAACATTACGTTATTAATGTCTACTGGTAATTCT